>NZ_JACJDP010000044.1:0-32089 GCF_014163575.1 Psychromonas sp. SR45-3 | reverse complement strand
ATAGGTAATAGGTAATAAGTATTCAGTTTTTTATAAATTATTAGAACATACCCCTTAAGAGAAAATGTGATTAATGTCAATTTTTACTCTGCAAGTAAAATATCTCTATACCGATGATATTAAACAGACTTTAACTAATGTATATTAATTGTCATACTTTTGTGAAGTTGGTTGAAGCGTTTTATTTTATAAATCTAGGCTCGGTTAGTCAGGTGTTCATTACTATTACATATACGCAAAAGGATCCGCTGTGTTTTCAGATGTTAATGTTAAGGTCATTATTGGTTTATTTTGTTTATCTATAGCAGCATTTTTATCGCACCGTTTAGGAATATTGGATACTTCTTATTCCGTTCTAGTTAATACTGAAGATAAAACAAAAAATTTAATTACGAGTAAACATGCTGATGCTTATTTAACTGAAAAGCGTAAGATATTGCTGCAATGTAAACTGACCGAAAACAATGGATATAATTTTTGTGGCATTGGTATTCCCCTAACAGATGGGATTATAGATAACGGCTTAGACTTAAGCCGATTTAATCGTTTATCGTTAGCCATCAAATATACTGCACCGAATGAGAATGCAAAGTTAAAAATTACTTTTAGAAACTTCAACGACAACTACTCTAAGCTAACGGATACTGTTTCATTAAAGTTTAATAGTATTTCATACAACCCTAATAGACATAAGCTCCCTGTCGATATCCCTTTTGACGCACTTCAAGTTGATAATTGGTGGGTCGAACAATACAAAGTTGGCTTTACCAATAGCCAAGTTGAATTAACAAATGTGTCCTATTTAGAAATATTAACTGATGGTATGAATGTTATTGGGAATTATAATATCGAGATTCAACGAATCGATTTATATGGCAAATTAATCTCAGAAGCGAACTTGCTCAAACTAATTTTATTAATATGGTTAATCACTATCATCTTATTGATCACGCTACAGCGTAATGTTTTACACCGCATGTCGATTACCGACTCATTAACAGGATTATATAATCGTCAAGGCATAAGAAGTTGGACCAATAAAAAAATATTAATGGGTATCAATCGACAACATTTTTATATGTTCTATTTGGATCTAGATGATTTCAAAAAAGTAAATGATACCTATGGTCATCAAGTAGGCGATCAATTATTAATCGGTTTTTCACATTATGTAGAAAATTATTTAGATTCAATTGAAAATATCCAATTTGCCTTTGCAAGGCTATCAGGTGATGAATTTGCATTAGTAGTTTTAGGTTTAGAAGATGAGCAAATCAAAACCTTTGCAGAAAATTTAATTGGTGTTTGGGATTCACCTATTGTACTTGAACAACATGAAACTTATGCCCGTGCAAGTTTAGGTGTTGCAAAATCAAGTGGAGATGTAAAAACATTTGACGGTTTATTAGCAAGAGCTGATTCAGCAATGTATTACGCCAAAAAAGAGGGCAAGAATTGTTTCAAAGTTTTTAACGAAAAAGTATCACAGGATATATTTTTCCGTAAACAAACGGCTGAAAAAATTAAAAATGCGATTATACACGATCAATTTCATTTAAATTTTATGCCTATATTTGATGCTAAAAGTTTGAAAATAGTCAGTATTGAAGTATTGATACGCGCTAATACACATGAATTATTGGGGATTGGACCTGATGTTTTTATCCCTATAGCAGAAGAATATAACCTAATTAAAAGTATTGATTTATGGGTTATTGAGACAACGTTTAAACAAATAAAAAAAGAATTCACATTTTTACATTCCCACCCATTAACATTTTGTATCAACATTTCATCTGTAGAGTTACACAATCCAACTTTCGTACAGCAACTTACTGAGTTAATTTCGTTATACCAAATAGATCCCACAATAATTGAATTAGAAATAACTGAAACGTGTTTGGTTGCAGCGGATCTAATGAGTGTTTCAACACTAGAGGAGATACATGATCTAGGTATTAACCTCACATTAGACGATTTTGGAACAGGTTATACGGCATTTTCACAACTGATTAACTACCCCGTAAGCTGTTTAAAAATTGACAAGACTTTTATTGATAACCTAAATTCAGAAGATAAAACAACATCAACCATGATCAAAGCGATCCTTTCAATTGCAGATTCATATCAATTAAAGACCGTAGGAGAGGGGGTTGAAAATCATCAACAATACGAATTTTTATTAGATCAAGGTTGCGATATGCTTCAAGGATATTTATTCAGTAAGCCTTTGCTTTGGAAGGATTTAAAGAATAAGTTAAGCGAAACTAATCAACAACCGTTTCTCTTCAAAAAATAGGCGAGACAATTATCTATCCAGTCAGGTTGGCCAGAATGAAACTCTAAACAAAATAAGTTTTTTTAGATCTCGTTTTTGTTAATGGCTTGTTTAACTCTGTTTAAATTACAATAAAGCAGACAAGTTATCATGCGGATCTAGGAATAGTGTCATAGCTATGTAAAGTAACATGGATTTTTATCATGACAAGTATTGAGCGTGGTCGTTATATTGACTACAATTGTGCAGTTTTATTTTTCTTATCAAAGGTCTCATATAATGAACGACACTAAATCTTTACCCGCTTTACCAGATCGCCTATCAGTTGATCCTCGTAGCCCACATCATGTAGCAGAAATTTTTGAACATGAAATTGGTATCAAACTTAACGGTAAACAACGTTTTGATGTTGAAGAATACTGTATTAGTGAAGGATGGGTAAAAGTTCCTGCGCATAAAGCATTAGACCGTCGAGGACACCCATTAATGAAAACAGTAAAAGGCACTGTTGAAGCTTTTTATGGTTAATTGCTTAATTGCTTAAATGCTTAAATGCTTAAATGCTTAGCTCAGCATTCAGCTAAATCATTGTTATTAACCCTATATAATTAATTAGTAGGGCATTGACGATAAATCATTTAAGCTTTTGAATTTTAATTAATTAAATTACCTTTTTGCAATCTTTTCAGTACAAAAAGGTAATCTTCATTTGTAGTTACATTTCCTCTATATATTTTAAGACAAAGTGAAAATTGAATATAATCTCTTTTATGTTCTAGACCCAATCGCCTCGACAACGAGACAGCGCTTATATCTGTATAATTCTTTTGCTCACAGGTTAAAATCAATTTACTTACAAGCAAGAAAACTAAGCTCGTCTTTATTTACCACTCAGTCTTAGTTCTCTCAAATACATTTTAAACACAGCCTCGTTTATTTAATTTCACACTATTTATTTATATACCTTGAAAATAGCTGCAATATCTTCATCTGAAAATCCTGCTTGTATAGCTTGTTTAAAAATTTCATTTGAAATTGCTGCGTTAGGTAATGCTAAATTTAATTGCTCACCTAGTGAGATAGCCAAACGTAAATCCTTTTGCATATGTTTTAGTGGAAAACTCGTTGTATAATTTTCAGCTAATAACATTTCTCCTTTTCCTTTAAACATTGGATTTGAGATAGCTCCAGCTCCTAAAATATCAAGAATTTGTGGGCCATCAAGACCTGCTTTTAAGCCTAAAGACATTCCTTCGCTGAATATGCTCAACATGCCACCCATCATCATATTTACCACGAGTTTCATTTTTGCACCTTGGCCAACTTCTCCAATATAGGGCGACATTTTCCCCATTACATTAAATGCGGGCAATGCATCTTGATAAAGTGTCTCATCACCGGCTGCTAAGATAATTAAAGTACCGTCTTCAGCTGGTTTTTTGGTCCCAGAAACCGGTGCCTCTAGAAAACGACCTCCCGCTTCAGTTATTGCTTTTGCAATCTTTTGTGAAGTTACATCATCAACCGTTGACATATCAATATAACTACGACCATTTCCTATTCCTGCAATAACACCATCAGGACCTTCACAAATCGCTAATGCAGCCGCAGGATCTGAAACAATGGTAAAGGTGATATCACAAGTTTCAGTAAGTTCTCTGGGAGAATTAGCTTGTTGAGCCCCTTTTGCAACTAACGCAGCGCACTTGTCTAGGTCACGGTTCCAAACTGTGACACTAAAGCCTGCTTTAATTAAATTTAAAGCCATAGCTTTACCCATAATTCCTAAACCTATAAATCCAATTTTTTTCATAAATATAAATGCCTTGTATTTGAAGTGTTAACTACCGTTTAAATATAAACTGGTAATCTAGTATTTAAAGCTGTATTGATTAAATAAACTTAGCTTGCCACCTAGCACAGCGTGTTTTGTCTCGTTCCTCATAGGTATTAATTGCAGTATGAAGATCTAGGTCAAAATCATTTTCGTCATCAGTGGTTATCGCAGTAATACGCATTGTGTACCACGCTGTTATTCCACCTGGTGGAGGCGATGTAAATCTAGGGAACTCAACAGTAATATTTGATTCTGTATTCCAATTATTCACTAGGTTTGGCATCAGCACCACGCTCTAGCTAGGCCAATCATCTCTACCTCATTACTTGCTAATGCTGTATTTACTTCTTGACGTGTTTTAAAACCGCCGGTGACCACTAACGGAATAGTTGTGTATTTTCTCGCTTTTTTAGCAAAATTAATGAAATAAGGACCAGTTGAAGTGCTATCAGAACTTGATACCGCACCTGGGAAATATGATCCCCCACTTATTTCTATTAAATCAATAGAGGTCTTATCAAGAATACGGATCGCTTCTAATGCTTCTTCTTGGGTTAGTCCACCTTGAAGTTGATCTGATGAATTAATTTTAATACCAATAGGAAATGATTGGCCTACCTCACTACGTACTTTATTGATGATTTCAATAATTAATCGGCATCGTGCTGACACATCACCTCCATATTTATCTTGTCGGTGATTAAAAAGTGGGGACAGAAATTGACTAAGTAAAAATCCATGGCCAGCATGTATTTGAACTCCAGTGAAACCGGCTTTTTTAGCTATTTTTGCTGCATTTGCATATTGGTCTGGTAATTCAAGTACTTCTTCCAATGACATCCCAGAACACTGAAAGTTATCTGTATTTAGAGGAGAGGGGCCTTTAGGCACACTTAATTGCGAGTATGACAGGCCTCCGGCCTGACCTAGCTGAGGCCATATGTGTGCACCATTAATAGTTGCTTGCTTAGTCAACAATCGTAATGCTTGAATATCTGATGTTGGGCCGAGAAACAAGTTTCCGGGTGTTTCTGGGTAACGGTAGTCTATCTGTACTTCCCCAATGATAGATAAACCAACGCCTCCTTGAGCCCATTTTTCATAGAGTCTAGCTTGTGCTTTGGTTGCGTTACCTTCACCATTGCCAAGAGAATCGGACATTGCTGATTTGACTATTCTATTTTTAATTATTGCACCGCAAGGCAATGTAATAGAGTGGTTAAATGAGCTATCGAAACTGGTTGTCATTTTCTTTACCTATTTTTTGTTCAAAGCTAATGTTGAAAGAATAAAGACATTATGAATGTTTTTTATTAAACTAAAATATGTCCCTAATATAAATACTATTAAAAATAAGTTAATAATGAATATTTCAGACCTTAATCTTTTTATTCGGATTGTAGAAACAGGCAAAATAACTGAAGCAGCTAAACAATTAGATATTACACCAGCAGCAGTTAGCTCCGCTCTTAAACGGTTAGAGCAACAATTGGACGTACAATTATTAGTAAGAACAACAAGACACTTACGAATAACCCCGCAAGGTGAGCAGTTTCTATTTCATTGTCGACAGGCTCTTGATAGTTTAGAGCAAGGTCGAATTGCTGCGCATCAAATGCAAGGGAAGCTCGGTGGTAAATTACGTTTATCAGTGCCTTCTGATTCAGGGCGTAATACAGTGTTGTCTTGGATAGACGAGTTTTTAGATTTACATCAAGCTTTATCGATAGATTTAAGTGTCAGTGATACTTTATCCAATTTCTTTGAAGATCAAGTTGACCTTGTTCTTCGCTACGGTAAACCGCAAGATTCAACATTAATTTCATTTCATATAGCGACGATTGAAAGAGTAACTTGTGCGTCTCCTGCCTATCTAGACAATTTTGGCATACCATCACATCCCAAAGATTTACGCCATCACGAGTGCTTATTACATTTAAGAGCAGGGCGCTTATTTAGTCATTGGCAGTATGCAGACGGGAATAATACATACAAAATAAAAGTAGAAGGTAAAAGGGTTAGTAATGATACCGATATTGTTAGGCGTTGGGCTGTTAATGGTAAAGGGATCGCCCATCGTACTAAAATAGATGTAATGTCAGAGCTGGAAAGTGGTAAATTAGTAGAGATACTAACAGATTACCAATCACCTGCTGCAGAGTTACATTTAATTTGTCCAAGTAGAAAACAGGTAAGTCCTACTGTTATTGCTCTTAGAGAATTACTGAGAGAAAAATTTGCTAATATGCTCTCTGTTTAATATAAAAAATTACGAATACATAATCATTTTCGTAGATAGGTTAATAATTTGTAAGTTAGTCATAATGACAGTGAAGAAATCAGAGATATCCTTGAATAAGATTTTTTAACAATTAAGCAGCTTCTGAGATTACTTCCTCAAAATACTTAAGAAACAGTTAAATATGCACCTGCTAGACAGCATTATCGAATTATTAGATCAAAACTGAAATTCTATATGTAGTAATTGTAGTGGTAAAAGTCGTTTGCTAATGTGATGAACGTTACTCGGGGTATTTAAAAGATTACCGTGTTTATCCACTACAAACTAAACGCATGAGAAGAAAACCCACAAAACAGGGGCGAATGCGGTGATTAATATTAAATCTAATGATGAAAATAATTTAACTTTTAACTCGCAAACCTGTCATGTATCGCCGGAGCTTTCATTGCGGGTGTAACATCAGTTGGTGAAATAGTTGTTATTTAATAAAATATATACAAGCATTACTAATAGCTAAAACTTCAATTTCATAACACGCCTAACGGCCACTCAATATAATACATTGGAGCAATGCATAAATGATTAATACAATCGATTATCATCATATTTTTTCTGAAATTGCATCTGAATTCAAAGAGGTTGATGACCTAGGTGCGATCGCAAACTATATACCTGAATTAGGTAAGGTTGATCCAACTAAGTTGGGAGTTCACCTTACTACTGTTGATAACCAACAGTATGCATTTGGTGATGCTGACGAACCATTTTCAATTCAAAGTGTGGCAAAAGTATTATCACTGACATTAGCGTTGAAAATTATGGGCGGCGATCTTTGGAGTCGGGTTGGTGTTGAACCATCTGGTTCACCTTTTAATTCTTTGGTGCAGCTAGAATATGAAAAGGGCATCCCACGAAATCCATTCATCAATGCTGGCGCGATTGTTATTTGTGATATTTTGGTTACTTGTTTGGATGACCCAAAGGAAGACTTACTGGCGTTTATTCGAAAAATATCAGGCATTGATAGTATTAACTATTCTGCAAAAGTAGCAGAGTCAGAGAAAAAGTGTGGTTATCGTAATTATGCACTAATCAATTTAATGAAAGATTTCGGTAATATTCATAACGACGTAGATATTGTTTTAGACCTGTATTTCTACCTTTGCTCGATTGAAATGACCTGTAAAGAATTGACTAATGCTTTTATGTTCCTTGCTTCTGGTGGTATAAATCCTATTACAAATGAAAAGGTTATTAGCCTTACAAGAACAAAACGAATAAATTCAGTGATGTTAACGTGTGGATTTTATGACGAAGCTGGTGAGTTCGCTTTTAGAGTCGGTTTACCTGGTAAAAGTGGTGTCGGTGGAGGCATTGTAGCCATACATCCTGGTAAATTTTGTATTGCAGTATGGAGCCCAAAGTTAAATGCCAAAGGTAATTCTTATAAAGGAATGAAAGTGCTTGAAGCACTCACTACCAAAACACAATGCTCTATATTTTGATCTGGGTTAGTAATGAAAACTGCTATTTCAAATGGATTGGTAATGATAATAAAAAAATTATATGAATATTAGCTGCTATATGAAATTTAAACTGTACGTTCAGGTGTTTAAACAGAATTTAATTAAAAGAAATTTAAGGTAATACTGGATCTTATGGTGGAACAATTTAAGAAACCAGGAATGAAAATAGAATAAGCAACTTAATATCAACTAAATGCAATTATTGTCAGTTATGATTTGAATTAAAGAACGAAATAAGTAGGTTGAAGATGAAAGATTCAGCAACCTACTTAAGCGGCAACTTAGGAGTATAGTTTTACATGTCTGAACTAGTTATTCGTAGAGCAAAGGTCTGTGACTTAGATCGATGCTTTGAAATCGAAAATGATGCTTACGCTGGTGAAGAGGCGGCTACAAAAGAAAAAATCTTAAAAAGAATTCAAACCTACCCAGAAGGTTTTATTGTTTTAGAAAATGAAAAAGAAATTATTGGATTCAATAATTCTGGTGCAACACATAAAGTTGAGTTGTCCGATGAAGAGTTCAAGGAATTAATTGGCCATGATCCCGATGGCAAACACATTGTAATAATGTCAGTTGTCATTCATCCTAATTATCAGGGTAAAAGCTTTACTAGTTTGCTAATGAGAAACTTTATAAACGCAATGCAGGCAATGGGAAAAACTGAAATCTATTTAATATGCCAAACCGAGATGATAAACATGTACGCTAAATATGGTTTTATTCACTTGGGTGAATCAGATTCAGATCATGGTGGTCTTAGTTGGCATGAAATGTCTCTTGCATTATAAGACACACGATAAACATGAGAAGTTAATGTAAGAGCTAAGTTAATGATACCACAAAGATTTAAGGACATGGTCGTTTATTTTGGCCAAGGTGTAATACAATTTGTATTACACCCTTTGGACTTTACTTTTAAGTAGTTAATTTAAGCACTCTACTTATCACTAGAAACGATATTCAACACCGATACTAGCCTGCTTAAAGTCTGTTTCTGTATCGGAACCGTTAGATACATTATCCAAATTAATTTCTGCATCATACCAAGTGTACTCGGCATTAATTAAAAAACGTTCTGTTACTTTAAACGCTACACCCGCACCAGCAAATACACCTTCATCATCTTTATTGCCAGAAAATCCGACCACGTTATAATCTGTTGAATACCATAACTGACCACCTTTAGCATACAACTCAACTCGATCAGCAACAGGCAATATCACCTTTAAGCCAGCGGTATAACCATCTGTTTCAGCGCTAGATAAGTTGTTGCCGTAACTACCAAAATCAATATAGCTACCTTCTAGAGCTAAGTAGTTGTTAAAGCGATAACCGACTATGCCCTGGAGAACATCATTGTTGTCGTCAAAGTCATCTTCGCCATCTACTTTTAGGTAACCATAATTACCACCGACATAAATACCATGTTCAGCTACGTCTTTCTTGAAGTCATCAGCGTGAGAAAAAGTACTAACAGAGGCTAACGAAATAAGTCCAGTTAAAGTAATAATCGTATTTTTCATATGATACTCCTAGTTAATTGTGTAAATACACCTAACTAGTTACAAAATGGATGCCAACCTTATAAAAGTAACAAAGATATGTTTACCTGAGTTTCACATTTGGTTTAATATCAACTGGTTACGTTTATTTTTTTGTGAGTAAATGTTGGAGAACAATATATATGCATTACTTTTTTTATCCGCTCAATAAGACAGTGATAACGTAAAACTGTAATTATTTCTGATTAAATTGTAATATTTTCAAAGGGTAAGCGGGGACAGAGTAAACTTTTTCTATTACCTTATACCTTAAAAGGGCGTCCCATTTTCTTTGGATGTATACTTTTACCCGTTAGTTTTTCTATTTGGTCTTTAAATGTGTCACTGCCGATTACCATGCCTCTATTGGGAGAATAAATAAAAAATATCGAGTTGACTAATACGTCACTGAAAATAGTTCTGAGTAGTAATTACAGCTTTAATGTCCGTTTTGAAACTTACGATGTATCATTTCAAAATAAAAAATTGTTTTTAGCTGTGTGATCACATATGAGTTGTATAAGGTATTAAAAATGAAACGAAAATAGTGGGTTACGTTTCTCTTATTGCACCAGGAAGTTAAGCTAATCACTCGATAAATATTTTTTGAAAAATAGAAGGGCACTTGTTCCGCAGATGTATTGCATTATTCATAATATAGAAAATTTAAGGAGTAGTTTAACATTAAGCGAAGGGCTAAGCCATTTAGCCTCAATAATACAACCTAATTAGCCTCATAAACGCCTTTACAACTCAATTTAATCAATCATTTATTTAAAATTCAAGAATCTATTTGAATCTCAAGTAAATATAAAATACTGTGCTTTTATAATTTAAATTTGGGTTGAGAATGAGAAATTCTACAGCCTCGTTAGGCCTCATGCACATAATTGGCATCAGTTAAAATTCAAGGATATTACATGATTGGATCAATTTGGAGTAAATGGGACTTACACATTCATTCTCCATATACTCATCAAGCTAACGAGTATGGTGTAACTACTATAGATGAGTTTGTTGATAAAATTATCTCTTCGGAACTGAATCTAACAGGAGTTACTAATTACTTTTTCTTTAAAGATAATGAACTAGATGAAATTAGAGCAAAATTTAAAGAGAAAGACGTTAAACATACAGTATTAGGAAATCTAGAATTTCGTATCGACCAACAAAATAAAGATGGTGAGTGGATCAATGTCCACTGCATATTTTCTGAAAATATTACTACTCAACAAATAAATGATATTTTATCCACGCTCCCTATTTCCAATACAACTGTTGACGGTAAACACATCTATTGCTCTCAGCAGTCTTTTACTGATTCTCAAACGACAACATCTGAGTCGTTTGTAAAATTCGATTCATTGATAGGCCACCTGAACAACAACTTAAGGTTCGGAACTGATTTTTTAATAGCAGCTTGTCCAAATGGATATGGTGGCTTTAGACCTGATATGAAAGAAGGAAGGTCACTAGCTGTTGCACTAGAAATAGAGAAAAGGTGCCAAATTATCTTAGGCCGGCCTCAAGATAGAGCTTTCTTCCTGAATAAGGAAAGATATCCATCTGCGAAGCAAAAGCCGGTTTTTCATGCTTCAGATGCTCACAAGTTGGAAAATATTGGCACAATTTACTCTTGGGTCAAAGCTAAACCAACCTTTGAAGGCTTGAGGCAAGCTATTATTGAACCGGACCTTAGAGTTCAGCAAACTGACGATTTTGTCGAAAACACATACATAAAGCCATGGTTTAAATCGGTTGAATTAGGTGGAAAAGTTTTTGCTGGTGAGGATATAAGTTTTTTTAGCCAAACAATCCCATTAAATCCGAACCTAGTCACAATTGTGGGTGGGAGAGGGACTGGTAAAAGTCTTTTTCTAGATGCAATGCACTCAAGATTCAATCATCAATCTGAGCACTCAAATGCACGAAGAGTCAGCGGTGAAAGCCTTAGCGTTGAACTCGATCAAGGTGATGGGACAGTAATAAAATTCGATTCTTCTGCAAATACGTACTCTTATTTACATGTTTCTCAAGGAGATGTTCAAAATTTCAGCCAAAAACCTGATGATCTGAGTGGCGAAATAAAAAGAATGTTAGGAATTCATGGTATAGGATTTGATTCTGTTACCAGTTCTGAAATATCAAACAATCTGAGTAAATATCGTACGTTCGTTGAATATTGGGAAGATGTTGACTCTCAAAGCCAGCGTATTAATACGCAACAATATCAACAAAGTGTTATCGATAGTAATACTCAGTTAATTGGCACGCTTACTAACCCTCAAAATAAGTTGCTAATTGAGCAATATCAAAATAACTCAAAGAGTATTAACGAAAAAACCAACTTCATTGATGACGCAAGGAGTACGCTAGCTCTTTTGAGTCGCCACGCTTTAGAAATAAATCAGAAAATCACGCTATTAAATGCCAATTCTTGCTCAGCCAATCAGTCACCATTGATTGATGAAGTTTTGATCAAAGAGCCCATTAATAAAAATATTGATATATGCAAGAATGAAATTGAAACATTAACCGAATCAAATAGTGAAATTGCTACTCAGTTTAGACAACAAGGTATCAATCAAGACATATCATCTTTGCTAAGCAAAGTTACTGAATATCAAAAGTCTATTGATCAGGCATCATCCAAATTAGATGAGATAAATCAAAAGACGATAGAATATCAAGCGTTTGTTAAGGAGCGTGGCGAGCTTGCATTAAAATACAAAGAGTACATTGATCGTCAAAAAGATAACATTGATCAGGCCTTTGAAAAGCTTAAGATTAAACAACCAGGCTGGAATGATGAGCAAAATGAACTGGTTCAGGAAATTCTTTCAGATATACATATTAATGGTAGCGTCGTATTCAATGTACAGCATTTCTACAGTGGAATTGAAGAATGCTTAAATCGTGGTAAATTTAGAAGTACAGGTGAAAAATCTACTTCTGATCGGTTGCAAGAAACATTTTGTGTAAGGTCAATAGATGACTTCTTCAAACTATTGTCTGGTGAAAAAATCATTAATTGTGATGGCATTCCAACAAGTATAGAAGAGTTCTTTTGGAAACCAGAGTTCTTTAATAAAGGGGGACGATTTGAATTATTAAATTACCTCTACTCTCCTACAAATATTAGAAGGTACCTTTATGCAAATGCAGACTTCCAGTACAAGGGGAAGACGGTGAATAAGCTCTCTGTTGGCCAACGAGGTACATTCTATGTTTGTTTAAAATTAGCGACAGACCCATTCGGAAGTCCATTTGTTTTTGATCAGCCTGAGGATGATTTAGACAATGAGTTTATTATGTCACAGCTAGTTCCCTTGTTCAGAAAAATTAAAAAATATCGCCAAGTAATTATTGTGACACACAATGCAAATTTAGTAGTAAATACTGACGCTGAACAAATAATTATTGCTGATAATCAAGGCGAGAATATTCGTTATATTTCAGGTTCAGTTGAAGATGGAAATGTTAAAGAAAATAGAGGTATAAGAGCAGAGATTTGTAATATCTTAGAAGGTGGTCGTTATGCTTTCGAGAAAAGAGAACGAAAATATGGTATTCAAGAGCTGGCCTAATCGGGTAGCCGGAGGTATCACCCCCCAGCCCCCACACCCCATGTATGCGGCTCCGCAAAGGGCGGTTCATCATAAGATGAATAGTGAATATTAATCCACAAATCCTTAATGATATCAAACCTTGTCTAGCTAAAAACTCATTGCTGATCGCTATATTGATCCCTTTGGTTTTCGAACTACGACAAGGTCCTTTACTTGTACTTTTTATAAACCCACTGGCACCCAATTTGATCAATGATCTCACTTTCGTCCACGGTTTTCGCCATTCATTTTAACTCTCTATTTTTGTCCGCTTAATACATCAGGAGGTTTAACAGAAAAATCGAGAGTTTTTTGAAAATAGAAGGGCAGTTAGATTAATATTTTTTTATGAATAGCATGTAGTTAAATTAAAATAAAAAATTTTCTGTCATTTAAGACAAATTTTTTATTAATAATTAATAAGAAAATTAATTCTGCTTATGATCTTATTTTTAGGAGCTAGGATAGGAAAAGAAATTATTACTATCTGTAAAAATATTGGGGTGTAAATAGTAATTTTTTAATATCCATAAAGTTTATCTAGTTTGTTAAAATTTTAATTTATTATTTCCATATTAAATTAAAACTTGCAAGCCAAGTGTAATGAATAAAAAATATTAGAACAATATCAAATCATAAAGCCAGTTAATGTGAGAGTTCATCATTAGTCTTTTAAAAATATTCGCATCAATAGGTTAATGAAGTGTATTAATCATTTTTTAATTAACAATTACAAAATAATTAAGCGTTAAGTAACAGCTAGAAGTTAATCTTGTAGAAAATATTCAAATTCAAACATAAAAGTATATGGCATTGAGATTAGTATTAAGATTAATCTTTTAATGGAAATCATTGGTCTCTTAAAAATATCTGACATCAATAAGGTTTGATGCAGTGTGTTGATAAATATTTTGTCTATAACAAACCGATTAAGAAATTGAAGTAAGTTCATGTCAAAAAGTAAAACTTCATGGCAAAGTTTAGTATTCAGATTTTTATGGAAGCGGAAAATATTCGTAAATGTTTGAACAAAAAAGTAAGTCGGATACAGATGATTTAATAGGTTTAGGCAAGCCAGGTTAAATTTAAAGTATGCACGAATTTAGCATTTCGATTATTCGAGTATGTTAGCAACACCTATAAGAGATCTCATGCTTAATTTACATAGTCATATTTACCAAGCTGATTCGTGATAAACGCCAAAGCCTGAAAAGCGCAAAAAACATAAAGGATAACAGTATGTTATACATTTTATGTTAAATAGAATTATGGTAAATAAAAGAAAGTTAAGGTGATACTGGATCTCATTCTTAATTTACACTGACACAAGTTAACATTGAGAATAGCTATATTAAAACCCTATTTAACATAATATACATTACACGAAGTTTTGTTAATGCTTGTGGCTAGGTGGTATTTGTGTGGTAAAAATCATTCAATATGAGATTTTCCTCAACCGTAATATTTTATAGTTACTAATTAACCTGTTGTTTTTATTTGAAATTAAATATCACGTACGTATTTAATGAACTCTCGCTAAGTTGAATAATTATTTCCAAGTTAATCTCTATTATGTCGTTTATACTCGTTTCCTTATTTATTAAACTTACTCATTACTGCTAGTTAATACTACTGGCTAATAATGAGTCCATTGCTTAGTCATTAACTAGTTTTTTCATTTGGCTATTGTCGGCCTAATCGTGATTTTTCTTTATTATATTGTTAACTCGTAACTTGAAAATTAACTGTTAGCTTAGCTTATTACATTTATCACATGAGTTTTAGATAGTTAAAACTACTTATTTTGTTATTTCTTAATGTAAATACCCGATAATTACCTTATAAATACTGAAAACATTTTTTTTACTATCAACATTGCTAAATTTGATTATAAATTAGGCGCTCTGTGTTGAAATCTGAGATGTTATCAAGGCATTTATCTATAAGTAGGAAATCTCAGAGCCATTAATAAATAACTTTTTATCTTTAATTAGTTAAATATCATGCCTAACTACTTTTTATTATCAGCTATTAGACCAGAATACTTTTTATTACTTTAGATAAATACTATTTTTATTTTTTAACATTAATGCCAATACTTAATCCTTATGCTTGTTAAAATTATTTAATGTTTAATAAGATTTAATTGTTATTACAGCTTCAATACCAATTACTCATCTAATGTCATTACGACTTAAAAATTAATTACTTGTATTGATATTATTATTTTAACTTTGTTGATATAAAAACATTGTGGGTAATTTTTTATTGGAATTTTAAAATTAACTATTTGTTACTTGCCAGTTACCTATAAAGACAAATGTTATTCAATGATCGTTAAAGTTTTAGCGTTCTCTATTTAGTTTTTTATTTAATAGATAGATTAATTAATTATTTAAATGATACGAACGCATAAAGTTTAATTCGGGTTAAGTAGATTTTAATAAAATAACTTTAACAAAGTGTCTTTAAAAATATTACTTTAACAACATAGTCTGGATATTTTATCTATTTTAAATATCACACATAGATGGCTGACTATCTATTATTGATAGTCCATGAAATTATTTAGTTATTATGTTTTATTGCTTGCTTTCATTGATTATAAAAATAAACTTATGTGTCATGCAGCCTTTAGTGAATTGAAATCTGTTTAGTTGTGTCGTTACTACCAAGATTTATATTTGTTATCTTGTATTTATTAAAAAATTGACAGCCACCCTATCAATTACAATATTACGCACACGTTACAATGACACATTTAGAAACTTTAATTATTTAATCGTCTGATTTTAAAGTACATTTATTCTCTAACTTAACAGTTACTGAATCACAGCACAGGCCTATAAATATATTTTTACAGGTCTCTATTACCGGTTATGCACTTAAATTTTAATACCAGTTCTCTTTTATAGCTGCTTATAATTGTTATCTTCAGAAAGTCCAAGTAAGACAACAGCAAGTGGTATAAGAATCAATATTTTTTGAATAGGCTAAACTTATTTAAAATTTTTTGGGGGATGTATATAGTGACACATCAATAAAAAATTTTATGGTTGAATTCGTGTCACTACTTCAGGCTTAATTCCTTCAGAGCCAACTACCGAATTTATTGTTATCTAGTATAGGGCTCTAATGTAGTAACTGGCTGATAAAAATATTTATACTTACTACTAGTATCCTCATCTGTTTTTACTTTTTGATGAATACTTATAATGCGTCAGAAAAACCATATTTTAAATTATAGGCTTTATATTTAGCTCAATATTAAATCAAAAAAATTAACGGCTCCCCTTCTCTATATGTTGGTTATTTATGTAATAAACCCGCTCTTTTATATAAAAAATTTACTTATATATAGCCGGAAATAAAGAAAAAATGAGTGTTGAAATAGTTTCTATTAAAATTTTTTAAATTTACACTTTATAAAAATTTGTTAGGCATAATCTCCAAAAATTATATCAATGCGCTTTAAATCAATACATTACAGTCACTTTCTTAACAGGATAAATTCATTTTAATACTATTATCTAACAACCAATTTTAGGGATATCTTTCCAATGAGTTGTGTATTGTGGTGTTAATAACTCTCTGCGCATTAACCATTTTTCTTCAGTGCCTTGTGCTGCAAAAAATAAGCTATTTGTACCATAGCGGTGATTAATTCCATCTAACATTTTCATCAATGACGCGTTATGTTCACTTGGATTGAATAGATCAAATTGTTGGTGTTTTTGACTACTTAAATTCAGTAACGCAACGCCAATCTTGTAATATCGCACACCGGGTTTAAATAGCAGATGTATATTCTCGCTGATTGCATGTAGCAGTCGCGAAGTGTCGTTAGTGGCCTGAGATAAGTGGACAATTACTTTATAACTCGCCGGTGATTTATCAAAGGGGCTACTTGATGCAAACGCTAATAATGTACTGCATAGTGAATATTGTTCTCTGGCTTTTACGCAGGCAATGGCAATATGTTTGGCTAATGCTTGATTTAGGCTTTGAATATCCATAATACGTTTCCCAACACTACGTGTTGAAAATATTTGTAGTTTATCAGCCCTCACACCATCCCATATCTTACAAGGTTGGCCATTTAGCTCATTGATTGTGCGTTGTAACTCGACATTAAATAAACTTTTGGGTAATAATTTAAGGTTAGCTTTACTCAGTTGTAATACTGTTTTGATACCATTCTGGGCTAATTTTTGATTGGTTTTTTTACCGATCCCCCATACGTCAAGCGGTGATAATTGTGAAAAAACATCTTCTTTAAACTGATCATTATCTAGCAAGCAGACACCGTTAAAACCAGGCCATTTTTTGGCAACATGATTAGCGACTTTTGCTAAGGTTAAGGTTTCGCCTAACCCTACACAAACCGGTAAGCGAGTTTCCTTCCACACGGCACGACGTATTTTTTCTGCCTGAATGGTTAAATCTGCAATGCTATGGCAGCAGTGACTAAAATCTAAGAATGATTCGTCAATCGAATAGATGTGTTGCTCTGGTGCAAAGCGCCCTATTATTTGCATCATTTTATGCGACAAGTCTGCGTAGAGTTCATAGTTTGAAGAACAGACGATAATACCTTTTTTTTCACAAAGATAACGCACTTTAAAAAAGGGTTGGAATTTTTTAATGCCCAATGCAAGCGCTTGTTTATTGGCGGCTACAATACAGCCATCATTATTAGACAATACGATGATCGGCCTTCCTCGCCACTCTGGCCGAAACACTTGTTCAGCGCTGCAATAGAATGAGTTAGCATCGACTAAAGCAAACACTATAGATTGGCCGCTAATAATTGACTGCTTCGATGGCAACGAATTGAACGAGTGACGACACCTTCGATTGTAAATTGATCGTCTTCATTAATAGGGATAGTTTTATAGCGAGGGTTAGCCGAGAGCAACAAACGCTCATTTATATTAATGATTTTACAAATAAACTCACCATTATAATTAGCGACGATCACGTCGTTGTTTTTAACCGTGACATGTCTATCGACAATAAGGATATCACCACTGTATATACCAACACCTTGCATGGAGTGACCATCTGCTTTACCAATAAAGGTGGCATTTGGGTGCTCGACAAGCAGTGCATCCAAGCTTAATGGTAATTGTAAATAGTCACTTGCCGGGCTTTCAAAGCCGGTAATGCCTGCACTTGCTGTAATCAGAATGAAGTTCATAATAACGCTCATAATTTAACTGTATAAATAAACAGTTAAATTATAAGTGAGTTTGTTATAAGTACAAGCAGAAGTTAATGCATGGTGATAGTATTACTGGCGAATTGATGTGCATCTAATCCTTGCCTTTAGCTCAATCGTTTCCCTAGTAATAACCTGACTAACTTTATATTATATTTTTGTTATCATGGTTTTACATTATTCCCATTCGGCAAAGCCGTTAACTTATTAAAGGCACAATGTGTTAAATAATGTTTCAGAGTTGTTATCCATCAAGTTGAATAATTTTATTCATCGTATTGATTCTAAAGCATTAATGGTAGAACTGGCTATTCAACATCGATGTAGTTTAAAGCGTATTCGTCGTTCTAAAAATTGGGGATTGGTAGGGGAAAAAAAAGATCTTATTCAACTCAGTCTATATTTTAGGGAAAATAATAGTCTTTGGATTGCAGAAGCGATTGATAAAGCATTACCAAAAGCAACCGTAAATTTATCACTCTTATTAAAATCGAACCCAGATATCACAGTCAATGAATTAGTTGCAGCATCTGGTTGTTCATTGGTTGAAGCGAGAGCTGCGATTGATTCAGCTGAACAACTTATTTGATGTGGTTAGTTAATAATGAAACTTTTTATTTTGAAAATACACCGTGGCGATTATAAAGCGTGGCTTTGTATAACTCGTAGAAAATGATTAAAATTACCTTTAGTTCATTGAATCAGAAACAATAAAACTCCCATTATTTTTATGCTCCTAATAAATCTAAATGTTTAATTTTCTTGTAACGTAAAGACATAGAAATACAATGCGCTAACTCTTGAGGTACTGGTTGGTCAATTTTCAAGATGATTGCGCGATTACCATCATATTTAAAAATATCGCCATAGACTTCTTTAAATGTATCAACGAGTGATGTTTTACAATTAAAGTAAATACAATACTGCTCAGGATGATTTGCTTTCCAATCAAATCGAACCGTACTCCCTGTTTTGCAAACGTAACTCGGTTCGCCCCACTTTAAGGTTTCCGTGATATCAGTTATTCCATCTTGCTTAGCAATGCTAAAAATTATATTTCGAATTGTATTCAGTAAAACAGCAATATGTTCAGGGTAGGTTTCAAACTTTTGTTTAACATTTAAGTCCATTAGAGAGTCCGCTTTACCAAGAAGTTTAATAGGGGGCGAATATATAGTCAAAAACTATGTTCCCCCTCTTGTACAGTCTGATGATTGAGCTAACCATTTAACCGTTTGCTTCATTTATAACATAAACAAAAGTGCTCTTCACTCAACTTGCCTTTACTGCACCAACTAAACATCTCAGTTTGTGAAAAAAGATGGCGCTGTAATTTCCCATAAGAATTAACCTATTAATTTGTGTATCTTGAATCATAATGGGATCCATTCATATTAAGTTATCTACCTAGCTCCAATGCTGCCTAGCTTCAATGCTACCTATTGTTAATGCTAATTAGCGAATGTAAAGTGTACAAAAATGAATAAGGTACAATAACGGACTTTTTTAAACTCCATGTAAAACTGTTACTGTTAATTTTTAACCCATAAACAGTCTCTTTAATAATGCAGTAAATTCTGACCTAGCGAGATCTTCATTGATATGTTTGAAATCGCTGATCACAGGTTTTCCTGCTACGTAAACATGCTTGATTAGGTTTTCATTACAAGCAAATAACCAACGGTTAATAATATCTTCATTGTTACTTGCAGCAATAAAAGGGTGTTGATTATCTAGCACCATAAAGTCAGCTCGGTGTCCTACTGCTAAACCTAATTTTACTTGTGCTGCTTGATTCCCGCCAAGTCGTGCTTGGTTTAATAAAAAGTCACCTACATGATTCTGTTGATCACTATAAAGCCGATTACGTTGTTGATCTCGTAGTCGCTGGCCGTATTCCAGCGATCGCAATTCTTCTACTAGTGACAAACTAACATGGCTGTCCGAACCAATTCCCCAACGCCCTTGAGCTTCCATAAATGCTACCGCAGGGAAAATACCATCGCCGAGGTTTGCTTCTGTTGTTGGACATAAGCCAACGACTGCTTTGCTTTTAGCGATTGTGAATAATTCATCTTTATCAAGGTGTGTGGCATGCACTAAACACCAACGTTGATCGATGCCTATTTCATTATTTAACCATTGCACCGGACGTTGACCACTCCAGGCCAAACAATCTTGTACCTCTTTTTGTTGTTCTGCTATATGGATATGAATAGATATTTGATTGGATGTCGCGCTTAATACTGTTTGTATTTGCTCTTGAGTGACGGCTCTTAATGAATGGAAACAAATGCCTAAACGATGTAATGGATGATCTGCGAATTGTTTTTCACAGGCCTGATGCAATGCTAAATATTGGTCACTATTGTTGATGAACCGCTTTTGTCCGCTGTTAGGCGCTTGCCCTGCAAAACCTGAATGTGCATAAAGCACAGGTAGTAGTGTTAAACCTATTCCAGCTGTATCAGCGGCGTGCATTAATTGTTCTGCCATTTCATTGATTTGAGAGTAGGCTTGGCCATTTTGTTGGTGGTGTAAATAATGAAACTCTGCAACTTGGGTATAACCCGCTTTGAGCATATCAATATACAGTTGGGTTGCAATAATACGCACATCATTGGGAGTGAGTTGTTCAACCATTTTATACATCAGGTCACGCCAACTCCAAAAGCTGTCTTTAGGATCTAAGCTGACTTCAGCCATTCCAGCCATAACGCGTTGAAAAGCATGTGAGTGAAGGTTTGCAATTGTAGGTAACACTGGCCCATTTAAACAGATTGCCTTGTTTGCCACTACGTTGGTAGTGATGCTTTTGATGCAACCATCGATGACGTCGAAGCGAACATTATCTGCCCATCCATTTGCTAACAATGCTTGTTTTGCAAAATAAACCTGTTTAGTCATAAAACAATTCCACTATAATTGATTAAAAATACACACTAAAAAGTGTTTATGAGTGTAGCCTAACCTATCTTGTATATACAAGATAAACTTGAATCTATCTCCTATCTGTTATAACTACAAAATACTGGGTATAATTGCTTATTAAACCGTTTTATTTTTAAACGTTGTATTAATTGCCCCCTCTTTTAAACAAGGTAAAATCGTGACCGAAACTACCAGTAGCATGATGAACAAGCTTTCTCAGTCGATAGAGGACTCTCCAGCCCCTATTTATGCGCGCGTGAAACAAGCAATCTGCCTAAAAATTAACAGTGGTGAATGGCAAGCTAACCAACGTGTACCTTCAGAATCGGAGATGGTTAAAGCACTAGGTGTAAGTCGAATGACGGTGAATCGTGCGCTTAGAGAGTTAACTGATGAAGGGATCTTAATTAGACAACAAGGTGTCGGTACTTTTGTTGCGAAGAAGAAAACCCATTCAGCACTTTCTGAGATCCATAATATCGCCGATGAAATTGCGCAACGGGGTAATCAACATCGCGCGGAGTTAATCGAGATAATACGCACTAATGCGAGTATGGAAGAGGCTATCAACCTTTCAGTACGCACCAATCATACGATATTTCGTGCAACCATCGTACATTTTGAGAATGATCTACCGATTCAAATTGAAGAGCGAGTAGTCAATGCGACCCTGGCTCCAGACTATGACAAGCAAGATTTTCAACAGAATGAGACCTATGATTACCTGATGAAAGTGGCACCTATGACAGAGGGCGAGCACCTTGTTGAAGCAGTAATGCCTTCAGCTAACGAATGTAGACTATTACAAATTCAAGCTAATGAACCTTGTTTACAAATAAAACGCCGCACCTGGTGTGATGACCAATTAGTAACGACCGCCCGCTTGCTTTCTCCTGGCTCACGGTTTCAACTCTTCGGCCATTTTGGCGGTAAATAGTCTTATATTTGAATGACGTATTATTTTATCGTATTAAATGTATAGCTCTTTTAGCCTTTTGATATAAAACCCACTTATCCATTTAAGTAATAGCAGACTGCAATGTTCTGCTATTACTTTGCCACTTTGTACTAATCATACTTATTAAAAGCACTGGCTTTTTATTGAATTTTTTATCAAGAGAACAATTTTTGACATTAACTGACGTATTAAACTGAGCCACTTTTCCTACGTAAAAAGTAAGATCACATATTTACTAAAATACACATCATTACTTTTACAAATGACTTGCACCGAATATTAAATGCTATTAGTATCAAATTTATAGTTGTATATACATGTATATTTAATTACGTGTAATTACATTTACTGAACAAAATACAAGTTTTATCTATCTTCCAACAGATAGGTAAAACTAAGTAACGTATGTTATGGAGAATTACACTATGTTTGAATTGACCATTAATCCAGGAAAACTGACGCTTAATGAATTACGCAAGATTAGCCGTGAAGCCGTAAAAATATCTTTGCATGAAAGTGCCATTGAAGGGATCCACGCCAGTAATCAGATAGTTAATGATGTTATTGCCGATGACCGTGCCGTCTACGGAATTAATACTGGATTTGGTCTACTCGCCAACACCCGTATTAAAACTGAAGATTTAGATGAATTGCAACGTAGTATCGTACTATCGCACGCTGCAGGTATTGGTAAATTAATGAGTGATGCTACCGTAAAATTGGTGATGACATTAAAAGTAAACAGCTTAGCACGTGGGTACTCTGGCATTCGCTTATCAGTGATTGAAGCATTGATCACCTTGGTTAATAAACAAGTTTATCCATGTATTCCACAAAAAGGTTCAGTTGGTGCCTCTGGTGACCTTGCACCCTTAGCTCACATGAGTGCCGTACTTTTAGGTGAAGGTCAAGCACGCTATAAAGGTGAGATCATCTCTGGGCAGGCTGCATTAGCGATTGCTGGTCTTCAACCTATTACACTGGCACCGAAAGAAGGTTTAGCATTGCTTAATGGTACGCAAGCATCAACAGCTTTTGCTTTAGAAGGTTTATTTCATGCCGAAGATTTGTTTGCTTCTGCCATTGTTTGCGGTTCGTTATCCGTTGAAGCTGCGCTAGGTAGCCGCAGTCCTTTTGATGATCGTGTTCACCAAGTTCGTGGTCACCAAGGACAAATAGATGCAGCCGCTGCATACCGTCATCTATTACGTGATAGCAGTGCAATAAGTGAATCTCATGTTGATTGTGAGAAAGTACAAGACCCTTATTCTTTACGTTGCCAGCCACAAGTCATGGGGGCTTGTTTAGATCAAATTCGTAATTCAGCTAAAACATTACATATTGAAGCAAATTCAGTTTCTGATAATCCGTTAGTGTTTGCACAAGATGGCGACATTATTTCAGCGGGTAATTTCCATGCTGAGCCTGTTGCGTTTGCCGCAGATAATTTAGCATTAGCAATTGCTGAGATTGGTAGTTTATCGGAACGTCGTATGGCCTTATTGATTGATAGTGGCTTAAGTAAGTTACCGCCATTTTTAGTTAATAATGGCGGTGTTAACTCTGGCTTTATGATCGCGCAAGTGACGGCAGCGGCATTAGCGAGTGAGAATAAAAGCTTAGCGCATCCAGCCTCTGTAGATAGTTTGCCCACTTCCGCAAATCAAGAAGACCATGTTTCGATGGCAACTTTTGCAGCGCGTCGTTTAAAAGATATGTCTGAAAACACACGAGGAATTTTAGCCGTTGAAATTCTGTCCGCAGCTCAAGGTATTGATTTCCGAGCACCACTTAAATCTTCTGATGCATTAGAACAAGCAAAAGCAGAATTGCGCGCACAAGTAGCATTTTATGATAAAGACCGTTACTTTGCGGCAGATATCGAAAAAGCGAATAACTTGTTAATACAAGCCGTACATAATGAGTTGATGCCTGCACAATTATTGCCGAGTCTATGATCTCGTGTTTATAAATAACCATACAAAATCTTGTTTTGGTTAATTAAAAGTAACGTTAACGATTGGGTGGTGTTTAAGGAAAGTATTCTTTTATTGAACATCATTTTTAAGCTTAATATTTCAATATAACTGTGGGGCATTTATGAGCACTTCCCTAAAATTTGATTCACTTTGGACTGGGTTTCATGTTGCTACAATGTGCGATGGTCAATATCACTGCATAGAAAACGCTGCGATAGGCGTTACTAACCAACGTATAAGTTGGATTGGAAAGGAAGCCGATTTACCTGCTCATCAATCTCAAATAGAACATGACCTTGGTGGTGGCTGGGTTACCCCTGGCTTAATTGATTGCCACACACACTTAGTTTTTGGCGGTAATCGTGCCACTGAATTTGAACAGAGACTGAATGGTGTAAATTATAAAAGCATCTCTGAAAATGGCGGCGGTATTGCTGCTTCCGTGAAATCAACACGAGAAGAAACCGAGCAACAATTAATACAATCAGCACAAGTTCGATTACAGGCGCTGATCAAAGACGGTGTGACGACTGTAGAAATTAAATCAGGTTATGGGCTATCTACTGAACACGAAATAAAAATGTTGCGTGCCGCTCGTGCTTTAGCAACCAAGCTTCCCATTGAAGTTAAAACCACTTGCTTAGCTGCGCATGCTTTACCTCTAGAGTTTAAGGGGCAAGCAGATGCTTACATTGATTATCTATGTGATGAGTTGCTACCTGAAGTCGCTAGATTAAAACTAGCTGATGCCGTCGATGCTTTTTGTGAAAATATTGGTTTTAGCAAAGAGCAGGTAGCACGTTATTTCAGCACCGCACAATCTTTAGGGTTACCCGTTAAAATTCACGCTGAACAATTATCTTCTCAAGGTGGCACTGAGATGGCTGCCAACTTTAAGGCACTTTCAGCGGATCATATCGAATATATAACCGAGCGAGACGTAAAAGCCATGGCTAACGCAGGCACGGTTGCAGTGTTATTACCGGGCGCATTTTTTACCTTAAAAGAGACACAAAAACCACCTATTGCCCTACTGCGACAATATAACGTACCAATGGCTATCGCTACCGATTCAAACCCTGGGACTTCGCCTGTACTTTCTCTACGATTAATGATGAACATGGCTTGTACTTTATTTTCTCTTACTCCAGAGGAAGCCCTAGCGGGTGTGACCATTCATGCAGCTAAAGCACTTGGTTTAGCTGAAACACATGGCGAATTAACTATTGGCAAAGTCGCCGACTTCGTTTGCTGGAATGTACAAAGTCCCGGTGAATTAAGTTACTGGATAGGTGGTGAACTTTTGAAAACGCGTGTTAAAGCAGGAGAAATTACTCATGGCTAATGACTTAGGAGGGGTAGTAGAAAATGAAGGAAATAAAATACTATCTCCCTTTAATTTTTTTCAAGGTGATAGTCCGATCCTGGTCAGCATGCCACATTCAGGTACCAAACTTATTACTGGTATGCAGCAAAGAATGACCGAACAAGCGAAAGTATTACCAGACACAGATTGGTTTATACCTGAACTTTATGATTTTTTGCAAACGATGAATATCAGTAATATTAGTGCTAATTATTCTCGTTATGTGATCGATTTAAATAGACCTTCTGATGATCAGCCACTGTATGCCAGTAAAACAACAGGACTATTTCCTGACATTTTGTTTTCTGAGCAGCCGGTATTCTTAGCTGAACAAATACATTCAGAAGCATTGAAAATGCAAATAAAAACAAAAATCTGGGCACCCTACCACCAAAAAATCAATGATGAACTAACACGTATTAAAAATAAGTTTGGTTATGCGATCTTGTTCGATGCACATAGCATCGCAGCATTTGTGCCCATGTTATTTACAGGAAAATTACCTGATTTCAACTTTGGAAATAATGATGGGGTTGCTTGTGCACCTGCGTTGTTAAATATTGTAGACAAAGTCATCGCTGCAACCCCCTATCAGCAAGTGAGTAACGGTCGCTTTAAAGGCGGTTATATCACTCGTTCATTCGGCAAGCCGCAACAGCAGATTCATGCCATTCAATTAGAGTTATCACAGGCAACTTACCTCAAGGATAACGCTAATAACTATCAACTCGATCCTGCTAAAAAAACACAAGTAAGTGCGCTTTTACAACAACTATTTCAGGCTTTACTCGCAGCTGGTAACCCAAGCGATTTAAATATTAAGGAAAACAGATAATGAATTTTAAAGAGATGATTTTAGAAGGGATCCCAAACACGCTACCAGAAAAAAAACAGCGTAACATCGAGTTGAGCCACGCCCCTAAAAGAAAAGATATTTTAACTCCCACTGAAAAAAAATTAGCGATAAAAAATGCATTAAGGTATTTCTCTCCTGAACATCATCAAGTTCTTGCTGAGGACTTCTACGAAGAGCTACAAAATCACGGTAGAATTTATATGTACCGTTTTATGCCAAATTATAAAATATCAGCAAGGTCAATTGATGAGTTTCCACATCAATCAAAACAAGCAGCGGCTATTATGTTGATGCTTAGTAATAACCTTGACGCTGCAATAGCACAACACCCTGAAGAATTAATTACCTATGGAGGCAATGGATCTGTTTTTTCAAACTGGGCGCAATATCTTTTGACCATGAAATATCTGGCTGAAATGACTGATCAGCAAACCTTAGTTTTATACTCTGGGCATCCAATGGGGTTATATCCATCACATAAAGATGCACCTAGAGTGGTCGTAACAAACGGGATGATGATCCCAAACTATTCTAAACCGGACGATTGGGAAAAATTCAATGCGCTTGGTGTGACTCAATACGGTCAAATGACCGCAGGTTCGTTTATGTATATTGGTCCACAGGGTATTGTTCATGGCACCACTATTACGGTATTAAATGCAGTACGAATGATCAAGAACCGTGACCAATCTGTATTGCCTATCTTTGTTACTTCAGGTTTAGGTGGCATGAGTGGTGCACAGCCAAAAGCTGCGGTTATTGCGAAAACGATTGGTATTGTTGCTGAAGTTAACCCTAAAGCGGCTTATAAAAGGCATCAACAGGGTTGGGTTGACGAAGTACATGAAGAGATGGATAAGCTGATTGAACGTATTCGTTTAGCAATCAAGGAGAACACCCCTGTTTCTTTAGCTTATCTTGGTAATATCGTTGATCTGTGGGAACGCTTAGCAATTGAAGATATTACAATTGACCTGGGTTCGGACCAGACTTCGCTACATAACCCTTGGGCTGGTGGTTATTACCCAACAGATTATAGTTTTGAAGAAGCCAATGAGATGATGGCTAATGACCCAGAAAAATTTAAACAAGCGGTACACAATACTTTAAAAAGACACGTAAATGCAATTAATACATTAACTACTAAAGGCATGTACTTTTTTGATTATGGTAATGCATTTTTGTTGGAAGCAAGTCGTGCTGGCGCGAATATTTTAAATCAAGATGGTTCATTTAAATACGCTTCCTATGTGCAAGATATTATGGGGCCTATGTGCTTTGACTATGGCTTTGGCCCCTTTAGATGGGTATGTGCATCATCTGATGGTAAAGATCTTGATACCACGGATCAAATTGCAGCAGAAGTATTACTGGAAATGCACAAGACTGCTCCAATTGAAATAAAACAGCAGATTGCTGATAACTTACTTTGGATCCAAGAAGCGAAAGAAAATAAAATGGTGGTTGGGTCTCAAGCTAGAATTCTATATGCCGATGCAGAAGGCCGTATGAAAATTGCCATCGCTTTTAATAAAGCAATCAAAGAAGGAAGATTAACAGCACCAGTGATTTTAGGGCGAGATCACCACGATGTTTCAGGGACAGACTCACCCTATCGCGAAACATCAAATATCTACGATGGTTCTCAATTTACTGCTGATATGGCAATTCATAATGTGATTGGTGATTCATTCCGTGGAGCAACCTGGGTCAGTATCCACAATGGAGGCGGTGTTGGTTGGGGTGAAGTGATCAACGGTGGTTTTGGCATGATGTTAGACGGTTCAGAAGACTGCGATCGTCGTGTTAAATCGATGCTGCATTGGGATGTAAACAATGGTATTTCAAGAAGAAGTTGGGCGCGAAACGACGGTGCAGTATTTGCGATTAAACGCGCCATGGAAATGGAACCAAACCTTAAAGTAACTATTCCAAACATTGCAGATGATACGCTGCTTGATGAACTTATAAATTAGCCATTAGGATTGACTGTATCGTGCCAAAGCGAAATAGCTATTTCCCTGCTCATATGAAATCTTGTATGGGCAGGCATGAGATGAGTAATTCCAACCAAGGTAAATAACGTGCTTGAATATCAAATACTATTACCACAGCACTACAAATCGATGCCCTGGAAAAATGGTCTTGGCACTACGCTTGAAATTGAACGTTACGACGATAAAAACGGGTTATGTTTTCGCATTAGCCAAGCGAGAGTGGTCGAAGATGGCATTTTTTCTGACTTTAGCCACTTACAGCGGACTCTAGTGCTGCTGTCAGGTCAAGGAATAACACTTGAACATTTACATCAACAACAGGATCATAGCGCTAGCGATGTACATGAATTAACCAGGCCATTAGATATGGCTCATTTTGATGGAGGAGATAAAACCTTAGCAACTCTTCATGATGGAGGAATTGAAGATTTGAATATTATGGTTAGAAAAACGGATACAACTGCAAAGGTTATTGTCATGAAGCTTGGGCGAGCGTTAGTAATATCAGGTTCTGACCAACGGTTATTTAGCGCCTATTATGCCAATAGTGATTGTAACCTGTACCTAAATACAGGTAATGGAAATGCTTATGTTGTTGAGTTACCTAAAAATAGTTTATTACGTTTAAAAGTAGAACCCTGGTTAACAAACAGTTTTAACAGCAAATCTGCAGCTCCCTTGAGTGATACAAGCACAAGTAATAACATCACTTCTACTACTGTCACCGCCAAAATAGTAACGACGAAAACGTTAACGACATTAACAGTAACTAAAGGTGCTGGTGTATTCATCGACATAACAAGTTTAACGGATTAATTCTAATATTTGTTTAAATTCAGGATCTCGGCAATCTTTTACTAGTTCATATAAGCACATCTCTAATCCTGTCGTATTAACGCCACTATTTTGTAATGCATTAATAGCAAGTTGCTTATTAACAGCAAGTCGAGAGCCGATACAATCACTAACAAGCTCTACCTTATAACCTAGCTCCGTGAGACCTTTTGCAGTTTGATATACACAAATATGTGCTTCAATGCCGCATATTAACCAAGTTGATACATTGGTAGCTCCGATTAAATCTAGAAAATCAGGTGATTCACAAGCATTGAAGGTATATTTTGTTATCAGTTCGATTTCATCAAGTAAAACACTAAGCTCATCAACGGTAGAACCTAACTTTTCCGGGTTTTGTTCTAGCCAGATGATAGGTAGATCAAGCGCCAGTGCCCCTTTGATTAATTTTTCACAATGATCGATCAAAACATCACTTTCATCCACTAAACGCGCTAGTTTTCCCTGAATATCAACGACAATAAGTCCGGTATTTTCTCTCATTAACATCTGAACCTCCTATTCGAGCGACTATGTTTAAGATATTAATCGGAATCATCGAGAATCTAAAGCTATTTTCTAGCGCGTGTTTGGAGCAGTTCTGTAGCGATACAAAATTATTGCAATCATTTTCTAGGAATAATTATACTCAGTAAAAACAACAAACAACCGCTGACGACAATCGATGGGCCCGATGGTGTATCGTAATAATAGGAACCAAGTAATCCGCCAATGACCGAAAAGCAACCAATAACAATTGCTAATATGGCCATCATTTCCGGTGTGCTAGCAAAACGACGAGCGGTCGCAGCGGGAATAATTAATAAAGCCGTGACTAATAACATCCCCACCACTTTCATCATGATCGCGACGGTTAAAGCTATCAAGCCTAAAAAAAGCCAATTGGTGCGATCCACAGGAAGCCCTTCAACTCGGGCTAAATCTTCATGGATAGTGATCGATAATAGTGGTTTCCAAATCCACATTAGCCCTAAAAGAGCAACGCCACCTGCACCATAAATCCAATACAGATCGGTCGCACTTATTGCCAGGATATCGCCAAACAGATAGCCGACTAAATCTATTCTTACATCATCCATATACGCTAAGGCCACTAAACCCAAAGAAAGTGAACCATGCGAAAGAATACCGAGTAAGGTATCACTGGTTAATTGACGTTGATACTGGCTAACAAAAAGTAATATAGCTAATGTTTGGCAAATAATAAAAATCCCCAGCGTCAGGTTAATATTTAAAATAAAACCTAAAGCAACACCTAGTAATGCAGAATGAGATAAAGTATCTCCAAAATAAGCTAAACGGCGCCAGACTACAAAAGAACCAAAGGGACCCGCAACTAATGCGACACCAATGCCCCCTATTAAAGCTCTTAATAAGAAATCATCAATCACTTTTTTTACCCCCTGAATGTTCACAAAATTGGTTATGTTGGTGACTGTGTTCATGCTCCTGAGAGAGTGCATGCTTGTGTTCGTGACTTTTTTCATGAACGTACAATGCCAAATGACTTGCTGCATGCTTTCCAAACAACTGCGCATAAGCAGGATGACTAACAACGACTTCAGGCGTACCGCTACAACAGATATGCTGATTTAAACACAACACCCGATCAGTAGATGACATAACAAGATGAAGATCATGTGACACCATCAAAACGGCACAGTTTCTCTCCGTTCGAACTCGACTGATCAGGCTATAGAGTTCAGATTGGCCATGCACATCAACACCTTGCACCGGTTCATCCAACACTAATATATTGGGATTTCGTATTAATGCGCGTGCCATCAATAAGCGTTGTAATTCTCCGCCTGATAATGTGTGTAACGGAGCATCGATAATATGTTCAGCACCGACTTCTGCTAGTAATTCTTCAAACGGTTTTTTATGAGCTGTCTTTGCTAATGCTAAAAAGCGTCTGACAGTCATTGGAAAAGTCGGATCAATATGAATTTTTTGAGGCACATAACCAATGGTTATATTATCGGCAAGCTGAACAGTACCGGAGGTTGGCTTTTGTAATCCAAGTGCGACACGTAATAATGATGTTTTACCTGCACCATTTGGTCCAACGATGGTGACTATTTCAGCGGTATTTAGCTGTAAATTAATATTCTCTAAAAGCGTTCGTTCTCCTAATACTAGGTTAATTGCATTTAAATTAAGTAATGCTGTATTCATATTATTTCTTATTCCTTACTCGGCTAAAAATATTGTAAAGCTTAGCTTGTTCAATGATTACTTAGTGTTATCTAATTTTTATAAGCAACTATTTACTAATAGAAAATAGTACATTAACAATACAAATTAAAAACAAGTAATGTTATCTTATAACAAAACTTTAAGTTATATTATAACACTACGTATCGTTATAATATAACAACTTTCATAAACTACTTAAGAGAAGGCAAGATGAAAAAATTATTATCCCCATTGATATTGATTACAGCCCTATTACAACATTCAGTAAATGCGGCTGAAAGCCCACAGGTTGCTGTTAGTATTAAACCAATTCACTCTTTGGTGAGTGGTGTTATGGAAGGCGTTGGGACACCACAGCTGATCGTTAAAAGTGGTTCACCACATGGATATACTTTGCGCCCATCAGAAGCGAGAACATTATCACATGCTGATCTGGTTATTTGGGTTGGTCATGAGCTGGAAAGCTTTCTTGATAAGCCATTAAAAACCTTAGCAAAAGATGCCAAAAAACTTGAGCTAGCAGATCAGCTAGCAGCATCATTGTTGACAAAACGAGACTCTGAAAACTGGGAACATCATGATCATAAAGAGCATGCAGCACATGATGACCACGACGACGATCATAAAGAGCATGCAGCACATGATGACCACGACGACGATCATAAAGAGTATGCAGCACATGATGATGACCA
>NZ_JACJDP010000043.1:0-34959 GCF_014163575.1 Psychromonas sp. SR45-3 | reverse complement strand
TTTGCAGAGATAATAGCGGCTTTGATTTCTTCAGGGTTATGCCCATCAACAGAAATGACTTGCCATCCGTAAGCTTCAAAACGCTTAGGTGTATCGTCTGTGAACCAACCTTCTACATCACCATCAATTGAGATACCGTTGTCATCCCAGAAAGCAATCAGTTTACCTAGACCTAACGTACCCGCTAAAGAACAAGCTTCATGCGAAATACCTTCCATTAAACAACCATCGCCTAGGAAAGTGTAAGTATGGTGGTCAACAATGTCGTGACCTTCTTTATTAAAAGAAGCCGCTAAAGAACGTTCAGCAATTGCCATACCGATCGCATTCGTAATACCTTGCCCTAATGGACCGGTTGTTGTTTCCACACCAGGTGCGTAACCATATTCTGGATGACCCGGTGTTTTTGAATGTAATTGACGGAAGTTTTTAAGATCTTCAATTGATAAATCATAACCTGTTAAATGCAGTAGAGAGTAGATAAGCATTGAACCGTGGCCGTTAGATAGAATAAAGCGGTCGCGATCAGCCCAGTTTGGGTTAGTTGGATTATGCTTTAAAAAATCCGTCCATAAAACTTGCGCAATATCAGCCATACCCATTGGTGCGCCTGGGTGACCTGAATTGGCTTGTTGGACAGCATCCATACTAAGGGCGCGTATTGCGTTAGCTAACTCTTGACGAGAAGGCATCTGTTTCTCCTGATTACATTTTGAATTAATGAAAATTGCGGACATATGAGGCGCGGATTATCCCAAATACCCAGAGCAGGGGCAATGGTAAAGTTAAAATTTGATCACATATTTAAACAAAATAAAGATCAATCTAAGAAGAGAAGCTGAAAGAAATAAGATCCAGATAAGGATAAACTAATGTACCTTATCTGGGATAAGTGCAAGCTTAACTATGTTGCTCTGCGTAACCTGCATTTTTATTTGGCCCAAAAACAAAGATAATGCCCTTGTCTAAAAGAATTTGTGTGGTTTTATCAAAAAAGGTAATCGCTTGATCTGTAGGCATATGCTTGAGAATTAATTCAATTGCTATATCAAATCCTTTGGCATCTGGAAAAGCATTAACTAATTCACCTGACTCAATGAAATACAGATATGTATTAATTTTTTCTTGTAACGTGAATAGATGAACATCGTCATGGTCCCACACTAATGAATCGATAATACTTAAAAAGACTCGTTTTGCTTCTTTCTCCATACCAATTGCATCAATGCTATCTGTATCTACTACACTCATAAATAACCTTTATTTTATCTTTTTTATTTAACTGATTCGTTCAGGAAGATGCATAATCTATTTTATAGTTCTACGCCACCAGCCTATACCAGCAACTTATACAATTAAACTATTACAATTAAACTATGTGATTAATTTATTGGGAATAGTTGACGCCACATTGCCATCCCACCTTCCACACTATAAGTGTCTTCATAACCTTGCTCAGCTAAATATTGAGCCACACCTTTACTGCTATTACCATGATAACAAACCACAAAAACTGGCGTATCAAACTCAACTTTATCGAAAAATTCTTTCAACGTATCATTGTTTAAATTGAATGCACCTTCGACATGATCCGCTGTATAAGATTGAAGATCGCGAGTATCCACAAGAATAGCTTCTTCATTTTGTAATCGTTGCTTTGTTTCTGCTATTTCTATTAACTTGAATGTGGGCATGCTTATTCCTCTCATTAAAATGGTTTAATTCATTAATTGGTTAGGAGATATAGATAAAACACTGATATCTCTTTTAACTATGCGTATCATGCACTAAAATGAAGCGATTGCATATTCCACATATAATCAGAGTAACCTCTATATGGCCCATATAATGCCAATAAGAAAATTCAAGTGAAACCTAAAATCACCTAAGTAAACCTATTTAATTAAAATATCGTAAAGAGTAGGTTTTGTTTAAAACTTACAGATTAAAAATATAAACAATTTAATAAAGAGCCATTTAATGACTACTAAGAATTTAACTTTCCTCACTTCTTTCTTAACTTTCCTATACTCCTTAACATTACTTGTGTCAGGAAAAAGTTATTCTTACATTGCTATTCTACTATGCATTATTTCTTTGTTAATTTTACCTATAACCTTAAAAAACAGATTACCTTCTGAGTTTTACAAAATTGGTTTTTCATTCATTTGCTATGCATTGGTTACTGCTTTATCACTATTAATATTAGGTGGTAAACTCAGTAACTTAGATATGCCTAGTCGAACGCTTTTTATCCTTCCTGCTTTTATTCTCCTATTGAGTTTTCCTCCGAAAAAGGAATGGATTTTTATAGGAATTTTAACAGGCTCTTTCATCAGTGGGTTGATTGCTCTGTATCACTATCAAGTTTTAAATATACGAGCATTCGATGGTTTTGGATACATGATTATTCAATCAGGTGATATTGCAATGTCACTTGGTATTTTTTCTTTAATTATTGCTATTCAACACTTTAAAGACAAAAAATCTAAATTGGTAATAATCGCTTTAATATGTGCATTTTTTGGTATCCTGGCAAGTATGCTGTCAGGTTCTCGTGGGAGTTGGATCATAGCGCCCTTTGTTATCATTTGGTTGTTAATAGTCAACCGTCAATTAATTTCTGTAAAAGTAGGGGTAACCTTAACAATAATACTTATGAGTAGCAGCTTAGTTTCTTATGACATTGTAGATAAACGCATTAAGAAAGCAGTTCAAGATATCACTCAGTATAGTGAGCAAAATAATAGCAACTCATCTCTTGGCGCACGTATAGAGATGTGGAAAAGTGGCGTCTATAATTTTATAGAAAATCCAGTCTTTGGTACGGGTTACAAGGACAGACAAAAATATAACCAAGCTCTAGTTGACAAGAAGCTAGTTGCCCCTATTGTCCTTAACTTTGGTAGGCTACATAATAGTTACATTGAAGAGCTATCTATAAAAGGAATTATTGGCTTAACAACATTAATGCTGTTCTTTTGTTCCCCTTTATACTTTTTCATAGCTAAAAGAAATGTTAAAAATAGTGTTTTTGCACAACTAGGTATTGCACATATTATACTTGTCATGGGCTATTGCTTGACTCAAAATTATATAAATCATCATTCTGGAATGCTGCATTACTTAATGTATACGATAATATTTTACGCAGTCTTCTTTCATACAAATCAGGTATCAGTTTCTGATAAAAATAAGGTAGTACTATGAAAATTCTCGTTTGCAGTTCATATAAGCATGCTTGGAACAGTGTAAGACCTGAAGCTGAAATGTTTATTGAGATGGTAAATCAAGGTCATCATGTAACAGTCATGACACAAGGAGATAGCCCTTATAAAGAGAGATTTATTACCTGCGGTGTCAATGTCATTGATGGTTATCCTTCGAAAAAAATATGTATTACTACGATCAAAAAAATTCGTAAAGTGTTACAAGAAAATAACATCGACATTTGTTATGCGTTTAATTCTAAAACAATCCCTAACGCTGCATTTGCATGTATTGGGACTAAAGCTAAATTAGTTGTCTATCGAGGCACTACAGGCGGCTTGTATCGTCATGACCCATCGGCTTACTTAACTCAGTTACATCCTCGCGTTGACGGAATTGTATGTGTTTCAAAAGCAGTAGAAAGAGATGTTGTTCAACGAGTTTGGAAAAATAAAAACAATGTTGTGACTATTTATAAAGGTCACAAGCTAGAGTGGTATCAAGTTACGCCTACTCCACGTAGTGAATTCGGTTTAACGGATGAACATATTGTTGCGATATGCGCCGCACATGTAAGGCCCAGCAAAGGTATTTCTCTTTTATTACAAGCGACCCATTCTATTACAAACCCAGATTTTCATTTGATTTTAGCTGGTAGTGGATTTGAACCATATTTTGATGAGATCAAAGCAAGTCCAATGAGTGAACGTATTCACTATATTGGGCATAGAACAGATATTCCGTCATTAATGACAATGGCAGATTTTCAGGTTCAACCATCAATTAGTGGCGAGGGTTTACCTAGAACCATTATTGAAGCAATGGCAAATGCGACTCCATCCGTCGTAACAACAACAGGAGGCTCACCTGAACTTGTTGTGGATGGTAAAACTGGCTTCATAGCGGAAGCCGGTAATGTTCAAGAGTTTGCAGATGCAATGAATAAGCTAATTAATAATAAAGAACTAATTCAATCAATGAGTATTGCCGCACAAAAGCGCTTAGCACAAAAATTTAACGAGAAAAATACTGTTAAAGAACACTTAATGTTCTTTAACAGACTACTTAATTGAGTGATGCACAAAATAGACGTAGTTCTATCATTTAGTGCTTCTTTTGCATTGTATGAAAATAAGTTTTTATAATTAAAGAGATAAACATGAAGAATAAAATTTATACCGATATTAGTGTTGTGGTTCAAGGGCCGGTGCAAAGTTTAGGCAATAGAGGACAAGAAGAGGGTATAACTAAAAAATGTCTCAATTCAGTTAGAGCGTATTTACCTGGGGCTAAAATAATTTTATCTACATGGCACAATCAAAATTTAGATGGTCTAGATTATGATGAATTAGTTTTATGTGAGGATCCAGGTCAGAATATTCGTAAATACAATAAAGATGGCTCACCTAAATATTATAATAATAATAGACAAATTGTTTCAACTTTAGAAGGTCTTAAACGAGTAACAACCAAGTATGCGATCAAATTAAGAAGTGATAATTATCTAACATCTAATAACTTTATATCATTACAAACGCAGTTCCCTGCTCGAAGTAATAAATATAGATACCTTAAAGAAAGAGTTGTTACAGCGAACGCATTTACTAGAAAGTACGCTAAAGGACAAAAAGTAGCTTTTCATTTAAGCGACTTTTTTTATTTCGGTTTGACTGGTGATTTACTCACGTTATGGGATTTACCTTTAGTCAAAGATTATAAAAAGAAATCTGAACACGATTTTAGTCCATCACACCCTAATTATATAACTGATTGTACTCAATTATTTTGGTTACAAGCATTACAAAAATTTGAACCTTCAATTACACTTGAACACTTATTAGACAATAGTAAAGAAAAATCTAAGCAATCTGATATCTGTTATGCAAATAATTTAATTATTTCTTCTCCCGAGGAGATCGGACTTAATTTAGGCGAGAAATTTTCTAACGGGAAAGTCAGAATATCAAGAGAAAGAGGAAAGTGTGCTCATATCTACTTTCATGAGTGGCAAGATCTTTACAAAAAATATTGTGACCCAACTTTTAATATAGAACCTGCATATATACTTAGATTTAAGTTGTTTATTAATCGTCTAAAATACATCTTTCCCGTTTATTTTGAAGCAAAGATTCGTCAGTTAAAACGGAAAAAGTATAACGTATCTTAATGTTATAGAGTTACTTTTAAGTAACTCTAGCTATTCCATAAAAATAAATAGCTCATTTTTTATGAGTGAATATTTTAAAAAGCATTGGCTCTAAATAGCTAACAGTAATTTTGCTTCAATTAATGTAAAACTATCTCAAGATATTGATAGTATTAAATCGTCCAGAATAAGATTAAATTTCCTCCATTATGTTTATTTCAAAATCAATTTAAAATCAGTATAAAGTTTACTAATGGGTAACTTAATGAATCTTCTTATCGATAAACTCAGCTGTACTTTTGAGAAAGGAATTTTTTGCTTTTTATTACAATACTTCTGATAGAGCTTCAACCAATCTATGTGGCTATATTCATTTGCTCTTTTTATTTTTCGAATAGAGGCATCTCTCAAACCTAAGCCCATAACTTCAGGATCTGCAATAATAATATTATTTGCTAAAAACTCATCCCAAAAATTTAAGTCCTGTTTAGTCGAATCATAACGATGAACCATTAATGGTGAATCTTTAGTTAATCTTCTCATCCATATTTGACAATATACTTGTTCCGCCTCTAAAGCTTTATATCCATTTTTACGCAGCAAACTTTTATCTAATAATACTTGAGAAAACCGCTGTTCCTCAAAAGGAGGTTGTTCCCAGATAAGCTTTAAATCAGAAGTTAAACCATAATAAAAAAAATCACTCGCATTGAAAATCACTTTGTGGCCATTAGAAGTACGACGAAATAAGTTACTATTTATTACGACCTTTTCAGAAAAAAAATTATATTGTTCAGATTTTTTTGAAAATACTTTTTGAATATTAACGAATTCATTTCCAATAAGAAAATTATCACTTCTTAATTTAATCGCATAAGGCGTAGTTACAACTGCAAGTCCAGCTTTTGTAGACAGCACTTGACGATGATAATTAACAGGACAATAACCATCCTTATTTTGTCCGGGATCTACACTTAACACTAATTTATCATACTCTAGATGACTAATATCCTGCCCTCTCCAAGTAGAAAGAACTATAGTCGCACCGGGTAAATGCTTTCGAATACTTAATAAACATTTTTCTGTTATACCTTCTTGTTGCTTACGAGCTTGAGAAGATTGTACCGGACCTTGCACTACAACACTGATATTTTCAAATTTTTCCTTCATGTTGGTTAACCTTCTAAAAAGGCGATATATTCGTCAGGAACTCCACAAAAAACAACATCAGATCGATCAATCAAATGAAAGTGAATTTCATTATTATCTTTAATTAAATAATTATATAAAGGTGCAATATATAGTTCACCTTTTTCCCATTCACTTTCTGGTTTTGCAATATAATTATTATAAGCTCGGTTAAAAATATTGATGCTTTTGAAATAATATAAACCTGTACTGCATAAGTTTGAAATAGCTCGTTTTTCTGCTGTTTCGATGACTTTAGTGCTGTTGCTAGATTCTGGCTTTGCAAATGACCAATTATCACCTTCCCCTTCAAATACCTCTAAATAACCATCCCAATGTTCGATATTCTTAGGGTAATTAAATGCTGGTCTAAATGTATCAATATTAAAAATAGTGATTGCTTCTTCACTATTAGCTATTGATTGCAAACCAAGGTAGACAGTTTCTGCTTGCCCTTTTGTCTCTTTATCCAAAATAAAAATATGTGCTTCTTTTATTCCTAAAACAGCGATCTCATTTTTGATAAACTCAACCGTCCCTAAAATATCACGAACGATAAATAAAAAACTTTCTGTTTGAAAATACTCAGAAAAGCTATTTACAGCATGTGCAAAAAGAGACTTGCCATGAGCTTCAAGCATATATTTTGGTTTTTTATATCCAGCTTTAAAGAAACGAGAACTTAATCCAGCCATTGGGATAACGATCATTATTTAACCTCTTTAATTATTTTGTATAACCTAAATGCATTGGCCATTAATGCTTGTTGCCTTTTTTTATCGTCACTATGTAGAGGTAACATCGATAAAAATAGCTGTATTTGCATTGCGTATAAAGCATTACTTGTTAGATTAAACTTATCATTCACTAATGTTAAAAATAAGGATTGGATACCATTAATTGAATTTGGCACGTCGAGTGTAAATTGAATACTATTCTGCTTAATATCAACTTCATAGTATTCTGCTATGATCCAATCATATAACCCTAATATTGAATGACTAAGTTTAGCTACATCATAAAGACCATCACCAAAAATAGTAAAATTTTCATTTAAATCGATCCCTCGAGGATCAATTGTTTTTATATTATTGGTTCTAAAATCATACAATATATTACTAAAGCAAAAGTCACCATGAACTACGCTATTATGATGACTTGCGGGGGGTAGAAATTGTTCACTACATTGTAGTAAATCAGAAAATGAAGCGTTTAAATTTTGATTGTACAACCATTTAGTCTCCATAGTACAGCCAATTTCCTGACAATACTCATTAAGTCTAACTGTCGTTTTATCTTGAAACATGGCTTTTAAATCAACACCTGCAGATTGATTAGGTGCTTTATATTTATGGCATTCTTCTATAAAAAACAAGCAATTACTAAGTATTTTTTTCCATACAATTTCAGGAAGAACAGAAAAAACATACAGTTCATTGAGCGCAGTATAATGAAGGTACTCTAATTGATAAGAAGCACTTTCTTTAGTGATAATTGAACCAAGGTATTGGGGCAAAAATATTCTTAATTGAGCAGGTACATTTTCAAACCAGTTAGCTTCTGCAGAGATTTTTTCAATTTTATGACTAGATTTTCTAATCCAACGAGGAGTAATCTCAAGATTATTAAAAGCACGTTGAGTAGTGAATTTTGCTTTAGATCTATAGTAAGTATTTAGATGTCCAAAATCTAACCAATTATCAACCTCGAGTACGCTTAAATTACACTTTTTATGATAATAATTAAGGCTCTCAATAAAATCCCAATGCGCCATAACTAGTGCCCTAACAAGTTGTTTAGGTTGATTGAAATTAAAGTAACCACACACTACGTTATGCTTGTCTAACTCTTCCCCCCCCTCACTAGTGTTTAGCCAAATACTATTATCATTATTAACAACAGCCCAATGGTAACTACTATCGACTTGAGAAATAGAAATAATATTTTCATTGCTTGGCAAGTTAGGTAATAAAGTATCACCAAAAAGAATACTTAATGAGACCTGATTATCATATTCGGCTAAATTTAATGCAGATACTAAAGACTCGCCTAGCGATAAGCCTTCAGGAATTTTTAGAATAGTTACATTGTGTAGAGCAAGCCAAGTTAAATCATGATTATCAGGAGTAAAACCTTCGGGTAGACTCAGAAATATTTTTTTATTTTCAGGCGCTGATTTTACTTGATGCTGAAATAAACGCCTATTACCTAATGGCAAAAATGATGGAGGAATTTTACCAAATTCTGAACGTAGTTCTTGAGTGATATAATCACCCGACATAATCAAGAACATTACTTTTCCTTAGCCAATAGATCTTCTATTTCATTGATGCTTAAAGCAGAAAACTCTGATGGGCGAATAGCACGATCATCGATATAAAACCCATCATGCCCACACCAAGGCTTACCAACTAATATTTCATCGAATGGAACTTGGTGTTTTTCTAACCAAGCAGTAATAATAGGTAAGGTAAATATATTAATCTTTCCTACATTACCTTTATAAGTACGCATATTTCGAGCGGTATGAATAGTTATGCTATAACCTAATTCTTTATAATAACGAAGCTGTTTAATAACCTCTAAATTAGGTGAAACATTAATGTAATCATTTGTATCTGCTTTAGTAATAGTGCCATCTAAATCAACAATTAGTTTTTTCATTAATAATGTAATCCATTTCAAATATGTATTAAGTATCTTAATTTATATACTTCGTAAACCATGCCTAAGAGTAATTAAATGTCTATCAACTTCGGTCGTTCTCAAGTAACCACAAACCTGCATATTTATTAAAATTACCATGTGCATAACGCATTGCGACTAAAAAACCGATACTGCCATCTAACATACCCAGCCTTAATACATAAATATGAAAAAACACCCACATGGATCTTAATAAAGCTAACAACAAACCATGTGATTTTTTACCTTTACGAAAATATTTTTGTGAGCCTAACCAAGCATAATTGGCTGATTTATCTAACCCATGTTTAAAATCACGATGAGTGTAATGTAATAAAATACCTTTCATTTTCCCAAAGTTAGTACCGACTGGAATCACTTTTTCATGCACTTCATCCAAAGAAAACTCAGCACCTTCTCTTTTAAATAAACGTAAAACAGCACGAGCACTTCGTCCGTATTTTAAGGTTTTACCATGGATAGTGACGCCCCAAGGAAGTTTATAGGCATCATGTTGAATAGCCGGCTGTGCAAGTAACTTAGATAGCTCGGCTTGCATTTTTTCATCCAACGCTTCATCTGCATCAATTGATAACACCCAATCACAGGTTGCTTTATCTAACGCCCTTTGTTTTTGTTTACCAAAACCAGGCCAATCCGTCACGAACACATGTTCAGTAAATTGTTGACAGATAGCAACAGTATCATCAGTTGAACCACTATCTAAGACGATAATTTCATCTGCAACAATTTTAACTGACTCTAGACAACGAGAGATCCTATCAGCTTCATTTTTAGTAATAACAATCACTGATAAACTATGTTTTTTTACACTCATCATATTTTCCAATATTTTAATTTCTTGCGTAGTTTTAACTGTTGAATTAGGTTGAATGCTTTAGGCCTATATTTTTAAAAGCTTGATAAGCATTCACGATTACCAACTTAATTGAACATCGGCACATAAATAGCATTAGTTGGCTTGGACTATTTATAACTACTTCAATATTGTTATCAAAACAATCTGTATAGACATTACTCATTAATTTTTCACTCTAATAAAGAGCTATTTTACGACAAAATAAAAATCACAAATACTCATATATCTTTTAATTAGAGATTCATAGAAGATAAAAATTTATCTACTTTTAAAAGGTCAAATTTCTATTATCATAAAAACACAATTTATAGATTACCGTGATATGTAAAAGCAATCAAATTAGACAAACATAATTGTAGTAGTAACTTATTTGGCTAACAGTTTAAAATTTCCAATACTTTAGTTTTTTACGTAATTTAATATTTTGGATAATGTTTTTAGGTTTAGAGTCTACCCAACCGCTTTCAATCATACCTTCAACTGCAGAAACAACACGTAGAGAAGATTTGCCATCTAAATATGGTGTCACAGAAGGGCCATATTCTTTAATACTATCAATTAAAGAAGGAGAGGGAGATAACGCTTGGTTAATCGCACCTTTTAGTTCAGCGGGTTGAGTAATATTGATAAAACAATCCATTGGAGCTCTATTGTTAACTGTTATCACTGGTTTGTTTAATAATAAAAACTCTTGAAAAACAGAAGAGTTATCGCAAATCATGATATCTGCTCTGTGTAAGGCTTCAATAACTTGATCATTTTCGAAAAACACAAGGTTATCACTTTCTAACGCTTTGTATTTTTGTACTGTGCTTTGAGCCATTTTAGGATGTAAAGTGATTATCCATTGCCATTGATTATTCTGACTTAAGCGCTTTATCTCTTCATAGACTAATTCTGCACAAGATAATGACGTTGAGAAAGTAGAGGCAAACAATATTTGAGGTCTAGAAAAAGAGACCTTTGCTTGATACTGGAATAATGAATCTAATTTGACCCACCCCGTTTGCACCACTTTGCAATGACTTTTATTTTGTATCGCGTTTAAAAGCATCTCAGTTCTTTGTGGTCCTTCCGTACAATAAAGATCAAAAAGCCCCCTTTCAGGATAAACGTTACCTCTTTTACTTTGATTCAAACCATGGAAGACTTGGACCTTTATACCCGGTATAAAAGCAGGTACATGATTTCCAGGGACAAAAACAGCATCTGCTTTATAGGTAATAGCATCATCAATTGAAATCGACTGTTCATCTTTTTCTTGCAAATACTGACTTGAAGCCTCTTTCCCGACGATTAACCACTTAACTTGGTAACCTAGTTCAATAGCGACTTTCTGTATTGGACGAAGAATATCAAATGAGTAATTTTGCTCTACATAAAAAAGAAATTTAAACTTCTCAGTCGCTTTTTTTGATAACGATGTATGCATTTTTACCCTACCATTTGAACTAAAAATAAAAGATAGTAGTGTACACTACATCTTTTTAGCAAACAGCGAATAATTGATCTTATGCTTCTACGTTTTATTTATAGTTTTTTATTAATATTAATTGCCCCAGTATTTTTATTTAGTTTATATAAATCAAAACCTAACAAGCCTAAATTTGGTCAACGTTGGAAGGAACACTTTGGATTTACACCTCGGTTACAGCATGCGACAAATGCGCCGTTCTGGATCCATGCGGTTTCTGTTGGAGAGGTATTAGCTGTTACGCCTTTAATAAAAACATTCAAAAAACAAAACCCAAGCGCGTCAATTATAATCACGACAACCACCAGCACAGGTGCGGCAGAAGCAGAAAAACTTGGTGAGTTAGTTGAACACCGTTATATGCCTGTCGACTTTTTATTTGCAGTTAATGGATTTATTAGCGCTATTCAACCGCAAGCGCTGTTTATTATGGAAACAGAACTGTGGCCAAATACCTTACATTGCTGTCAGTTAAATAACATTCCCGTCACCATTATTAATGCCCGTCTTTCTGCACGCTCTGAAGCTCGTTATAAAAAATTTCCTTTCGTTTTCAGTTTATTGCTTAAAAACATTAATTTTATATTGGCGCAAACAAAACAAGATGCACAGCGGTTTGTGAATTTAGGGTTAAAGGAACAGCAAGTCAGCGTGACCGGCTCTATTAAGTTTGATATCAAGGTAAATCACGAACAATTAACACAAGCTTCATTATTGCGTCATTCTATAGGACAAGAGCGAGAAGTCTGGATAGCTGCTAGCACGCATAAAGGTGAAGATGAACAACTTATAACAGCTCATCAACAGCTGTTATCGAAGAAACCTAATGCATTATTAATCCTAGTTCCTCGTCATCCAGAGCGCTTTTTATCGGTGCAAACACTAGCAGAGCAGACTGGTTTGTCAGTCATTACTCGTAGTAGTCAACAAGCAATTACTGACGATACACAACTCTACTTAGGGGACTCGATGGGCGAGATGATGGTTTTATTAGGAGCCGCTGATGTTTGTTTTATCGCCGGCAGTTTAATTGGGGATAAAGTGGGCGGACATAATTTATTAGAGGCCGCAGCACTTAAAAAGCCAATTTTAAATGGTCCAAGCTATTTTAACTTTAAACAAATAACCGAGCAGTTAGTCGAGCTTGGTGCTTGTACGATCTGCAAAGATAGTAGTGAAATAACTGACTCTTTGGTGCAATTATTTGATCATAAAAAAATGCGTCTTGAGCAAGGCGAAATTGCGTTTAGTTTTGTACAAAAAAATCAAGGCGCATTGCAGAAAACTATCGATGCGATGCAAACTAAAGGCGCGATACAAACTAAATAAGCAATGCAAACTAAATAAACTAGGCTTGTTGATAAGCGTTAAACAAGCAAAGCCAATCATCCTGAGTCCATTTTATCTGACGCTTATTAAGCTCTTTATTAAAGGATCTTAATAAGCGTTGTAAATTTGCTTCTTTCCAAGCTTCACCCTGTTGCTGATAACATTTATCAAAATCAATGATCCAAGCTTTTCCATCATTATCTAAAAGAAGATTATGAATGTTTAAATCCGTATGATTTACCTGAGCTTGATGCATTTTTTTTATTTGTATCGCAATCGCGTTATATTCCACTTCAGTTAATTGGCGTTGTTGTAACACCGCCACTAAATCCTGTGCATTTGGTATTTTTTCTGACAGTAGATCCGCTTGATAACAAAAGTTTCTTTTAATAACCCGCGCTGCAATAGGTTTAGGAACATTCACATCGTGCTGCTTTAACGTTTGTAACAAATGAAATTCAGCCACTGAACGTGTTTTTTGCCAACCATTAAATAAATAATGGTCTGATATTATCTTTCCAAATAAGCCACCCCGTAGATAATGACGCAGTGCGGCTTGCATTTTTGCCAATTGCACAAACCATGTTGTTCCTCGCCCTGTTGCAGAGCCGACTACTTTATCTTGTTCGAGCCAAAATTGAGCATCAAAACAACGTTCAATATCATCGCTAATTAAGCTATCATCAAACACTATATATAGTTTATTCTGCTCAACAGTTTTTAACATGACTCAATTCCATTTACTTTAAAGATAAGATATTAACATGCCTCTATTTACAACTGCACCAAAATCTATCTGTCTACTACGTCTCTCTGCTATTGGTGATGTATGCCATGCTGTTGCGATGGTGCAAGCAATTCAAAAACAATGGCCGACCACTAAAATAACGTGGATCATGGGTAAAATTGAAGCACAGTTGTTGCATGACTTACCCGATGTAGAGGTGATCGTATTCGATAAAAAAACCGGTTTTACGGGGATGAGAGCAATTTGGAAGCAACTGTCTGGTAGAAAATTTGATGCCTTATTGCATATGCAATTAGCACTGCGAGCAAGTGCACTAACACTCGGTATTAAAGCAAAATACAAAGTGGGATTTAACCGTAAACGCGCCAAAGAAGGACAATGGTTATTTACCAATAAAAAAATCCCAGATACGGCCTCACAACATGTACTAGATAGCTTTTTTGAGTTTGCTTATTTTCTAGGCATTGATAAAACAACACCGACTTGGAATATTCCACTTAGCGATGCAGACATTGAATTTGCAAATCAAGTTAGCCATTTAAACCGACCTTTGTTTGTGATCAGCCCTGCAGCCAGTAAAGATGAACGCAATTGGTTAATTCCTCGCTATGCAGTAGTCGCAGACTATGCAGCTAAAACAGGATTTGAAGTCGTGTTATGCGGTTCACCAACCCCAAGAGAACAAAAACTCGGTGAAGCAATAGAGAGAAAAATGCACCATCCGGTCATTAATCTGATTGGTAAAACATCATTAAAACAATTAACCGCCGTATTAAAAGAAGCGGCACTAGTATTAGCCCCAGACTCTGGCCCGGCTCATATAGCAACAACACAAGGAACACGGGTGATAGGTTTATACGGCCATAGTAATCCTAAACGGACAGGCCCTTACCTAAGTAAGGATAGTGTGGTTAGCGTTTATGAAAAACATGTACAAGAGCAACATAAAAAACCGTTACAAGACTTACCTTGGAGTGCGCGTGCTAAGGGCGAACATATTATGCAGGATATTAGTACAGGCCAAGTGATAGAGCAGTTTAATAAATCAACCGACTCGTTGTTTTAACGCAGCCAAACATCCCCTCTTTTGTACTGAGAGCAATTTAGCATTTATGCTTAAGCAATAAAAAAGGGCTAATACAATTAGCCCTAATATTTCATTATTTAAATGTTAGCTACGCAGCTTATAGCTCGGCTGGCAAAGTTATTAAGTTATTTTTGGTAAAATTCTTTATACCATTTCACAAATTCGGCAACACCTTCTTTAACAGTAACCGCTGGCGTGTAACCGATTGCCTTAAACAAATCACTGGTATCAGCGTAGGTTTGGTAGACATCACCCGCTTGCATTTCACGGAAGTTTTTCTTAGCCTCAATACCTAGCTCACTTTCGATCGCCTGTACAAAGTCCATCAAACTAATTGGAGAGCCGTGGCCAATATTATAAACCGCATAAGGTGCTGAGCTTGTTGCAGGGCTGCCAGCTTCAACAGTCCATTCAGGATTTTTAACAGGTTCAACATCTGCAATACGAATAACACCTTCAACAATATCGTCGATATAAGTAAAATCACGCCACATATCGCCGTTATTATTAATATCGATGGTTTCACCTTCTAAAATCTTTTTAGTGAAGATAAACGGGGCCATATCTGGGCGCCCCCAAGGACCATAAACAGTAAAGAAACGTAACCCTGTGGTTGGAATATTGTAAAGATGGGAGTAGGTATGCGCCATTAATTCATTTGATTTTTTAGTGGCTGCATAAAGAGAAATGGGATGGTCAACCGAATCGTTAGTAGAGAAAGGGACTTTAGCATTCAGACCATAAACAGAACTTGAAGAAGCATAAATTAAGTGTCCAACTTTGTTGTGACGACACCCTTCAAGAATATTAACATGGCCCACTAGGTTACTATCAGCGTAAGCAAGTGGATTTTCAATAGAGTAGCGAACGCCTGCTTGTGCGCCTAAATGTATCACTCGGTCAAATTGCTGCTGTGCAAATAAAGCTTTAATGCCTTCACGGTCGGCGAGATCTAATTTCATAAACTCAAACCTAGCATGCTCAATACGTTGTAGTCTCGCTTCTTTTAATGCGACATCGTAATAATCATTAATATTGTCAATACCAATTACCTGATGCCCCGCTGCGGTCAAGCGCTCAACAACAACACTACCAATGAAGCCAGCGGCACCCGTTACAAGATATTTCATATTAACTCCTAAATGTTGGTCATTTTTACATTAGCTAATTCAGCTAGCTCAGACAATGCAGCTATAGTAGTGATTTATCAATGCTGAGTAAATCAATCTAATGAAAAGACAATAAAGTAAAAAGCGGCGAATGAAACCAGAAATCTGATAGCATTCACCGCTTTAGATGGAAGTGGGAATTAAAAGTAAAACTAAATACTATTTACAATTATTTCCAAGCTTTCCATGCATTTATTAACCCATTAGTTGAACAATCGTGGCTATCAACACTATCGTCATTACTCAACTCAGGTAAAATTTGCCCTGCTAATTGCTTCCCTAACTCAACACCCCATTGATCAAAAGTAAAGATATTCCAGATAATCCCTTGAGTGAAAATCTTTTGCTCATACATTGCAATTAACTGACCAAGTGTACTTGGTGTGATTTTTTTCACGAGAATAGAGTTAGTTGGTTTATTACCTTCAAATACTTTATAAGGGACTAAATCAGCAACTTCTTCAGCAGATTTACCCGCAGCAGTAAACTCAGATTCCACTTGCATTTTACTTTTACCAAAAGCTAATGCTTCAGTTTGAGCAAAGAAGTTAGATAATAATTTAGCATGGTGATCACCAGCAGGATTATGGCTCACAGCTGGAGCAATGAAGTCACACGGAATTAATTTAGTACCTTGGTGAATCAATTGATAAAAAGCATGTTGGCCATTAGTACCAGGCTCACCCCAAATAATTGGGCCTGTTTGGTAATCAACCGGGTCACCGTTACGGTCTGTACATTTACCGTTAGACTCCATATTACCCTGTTGGAAATAAGCAGGGAAACGATGCATATATTGGTCATAAGGTAGAATAGCTTCTGACTCAGCGCCATAGAAATTGTTATACCAAATCCCAATCACAGCTAATAACACAGGAATATTATTTTCAAATTCGGTATTGGCAAAATGTTTATCCATTTCGTGAGCACCAGCCAGTAACTCTTCGTAATTTTCAAAGCCAATGGTTAATGCAATTGATAAACCAATCGCAGACCAAATTGAGTAACGACCGCCAACCCAATCCCAAAATTCAAACATATTTGCAGTATCAATACCAAATTCAGTAACGGCATCCGCATTGGTTGATAACGCAGCAAAGTGCTTAGCAACAAACGCTTCGTCTTGCGCAAAGTTTAAGAACCAATCACGCGCACTATGCGCATTGGTCATAGTTTCCTGTGTAGTAAAGGTTTTAGACGCGATTAAAAATAACGTCGTTTCTGGGTCTACTTTTGTTAACGTTTCAACAATATGCGTACCATCAACATTGGATACAAAATGAGTTTCAATACCTTCTACTTTGTAAGGACGTAATGCCTCAGTGACCATGAATGGACCTAAATCAGATCCACCAATACCTATATTTACCACGTCAGTAATACGTTTACCGGTATAACCCAACCACTCACCAGAATGCACTTTTTCACAAAATGTTTTCATTTGTGCTAACACTTGGTTGATTTTAGGCATCACATCTTTGCCATCAACCATCACCGGCGTATTACTGCGGTTACGTAATGCCGTATGTAAAACAGCACGACCTTCTGTAATATTTATTTTTTCACCAGAAAACTGCGCTTTGATAGCCGACGCTAAATCTACTTCTTTTGCAAGATCAATTAAGCTCGCTAGTATCTCTTCTGTTATTAAGTTTTTAGAGAAATCGAGCAAAAAGTCTTCATTAAATTGACGAGAAAATGTTTCAAAGCGTTCTGGATTTTCAGCAAATAATTGAGATATTTGCATCTCAGCATGATCATCAAATAAATTTTGTAAAGTCGACCAAGCAGCGGTTTGTGTAGGTTGTATATTTTTCAACATATGGAGTTCCCAAGTTTATGATATTAAATTGTATCTACTCACGTGTGCTTATCAGTAAATCAAAGCGACACAGAGTCCTGTAATATTTATAACTAGCATGCAAAAGCACTGAAGATGGCGTACAGCCAAGGTAATTAATTATTCTTTTAATTTGATAATATCGGCAAATTCACAGTATTCCTGTGATAAAGCGTAACATTAAAAACAAAAGAAAATAAGCTACTTAAATCAATAAAAGAGCAAACAATAAAGATCCAATTACAAAGGAAAATTGCTATCATAGTGGCATATTTATACTTGAATGACAGAAGATGTAGATTTAGCTTTTTGTAAAACCGCAATATAAAAGTACAGACATTAGAAATTTAAAGACATTGATTTTAAATAAAGAAATCAAACTGTCTTTATTACAACTGTATTAGCTTGCGCCTTGCTGAACTCAATATCTTCAGGTAGTTTGAACATAATACCCAATAATTTTATCCTTAAGGTAAAGAGATAACCATGCAAGAAAAGCCAGACAACACGACTCACTTTGGTTTTAAAACCGTTGAAGAAGATAAGAAAGTGGAACTAGTTGCAGACGTATTCCATTCTGTTGCTGCTAAATATGACATTATGAACGATGTGTTATCAATGGGTATTCATCGCATTTGGAAACGCTTTACTATTGATTGCTCTGGTGTCCGTCAAGGCCAAAAAGTATTAGACCTAGCAGGCGGCACTGGCGATTTAACAGCAAAATTTTCTCGTATTGTGGGTCCTAAAGGTGATGTAGTTTTAGCTGATATTAACGATTCTATGCTGAAAGTTGGCCGTACAAAGTTACGTGACATGGGCATTGAAGGCAATGTCAGTTATGTGCAAGCAAATGCAGAAGAACTACCCTTCCCTGATAATCATTTTGATTTGATTACCATTGCTTTTGGATTACGTAATGTGACGGATAAAGACAAAGCACTCGCCTCTATCTACCGAGTTTTAAAACCAGGTGGCCGTTTATTAGTGTTAGAGTTTTCAAAACCTATTTACACTCCGGTTAAAAAATTCTATGACTTCTATTCTTTTAATATTCTGCCAAAATTAGGTAAATTAATTGCGAATGATAGCGAAAGTTACCAATATCTTGCTGAAAGTATTCGTATGCATCCGGGTCAGGAAGAGCTAAAAGAGATGATGGAAAATGTCGGATTTGAAGGGACTGAGTACTTTAATTTAAGCGCTGGTATTGTGGCTTTACACCGTGGTTATAAATATTAAGCGTGTTATTCGAAACAATGTAATAACAGATGAAACCCTTTTACAACGAGACTCAATATGCCATTAAATAACTTGCTTTGCGGTTTATTAGAAACAGGTGTAAATCAATTACATCAATTAGATAGCAGCGCTGTCATAAAACGGAAACAACTTAATGGCACTATTATTGGAGTTAGTTTAAAAGAGCTTAATTTCCCTTTGTATTTTGTTATCTCATCGCAACAAATTGATATACTCAATAAGTTCTCCGGCGATCCTGATTGCTTTATTCGCGTCAGTGCTAGTGCGTTGCCTAAATTACAAGATAATCATCAATTAACTCACTTGATTAAAACTGGACAATTAGAAGTTGAAGGCGATATTCAATTAGTGCAACAGTTTGCACAACTATTAACAGATATGGAGATCGATTGGGAAGAGCACTTATCGCATAAAGTCGGAGATGTGATTGCTCATAAGTTTTGTTACCACGCCAAAAAAATTCAGCAGAGTGTTCAGCAACAGTTAATGAATATAGAAACACAAACGGCGCTCTATATTACCGAAGAGGTTAAACTTGCCCCTAGTGGCTTAGAGGTTGCCTATTTTTGTGAACAAGTAAAAACGCTAGATAAGCAAGCGGATAAACTGTTATTAAAGTTAAACCAGTACACCAATAAATAGAGCAAATTAACCATATGCTAACAAGTTAGCTGGAAGATAGATGATTAAAATAAAAGAATTATCGCGTTTGTACCAAATTAATAAGACCTTTATTGAGTACGGTTTAATTGAATTAGTTCCAAAAGCGCAAATACCTAAGAGTTATTGGTTATTACGTTTGTGTTTATTTTGGTTACGAAACCAACATCAAGACATGGATTTACCTGAACGCTTGCGTTTAAGCTTACAATCTCTAGGGCCTATCTATATAAAATTAGGACAAATGCTATCAACTCGTCGTGATTTGTTAGCCCCAATTTATGCAGATCAACTGGCGCACTTACAAGACAATGTCCCTGCTTTTTGTGGTGACTTAGCCATACAACAAATAGAAAAATCCTTTCAGCGTCCAATCGATGAGATTTTTGATGACTTTGATAAAGTCGCATTAGCTTCAGCCTCTATTGCCCAAGTCCATACGGCTATTTTAAAAGAAGATGGCAGAGAAGTAGTCATTAAAGTGACGCGACCAGGCATTAAAAAAACTATTGCCGCTGACATTCAATTAATGAAATGGTTAGCAGCCTTAGTGCAGCGTTTTGTTAAGGATGCAAGACGCCTGCGCCCTGTTGAAGTGATCAAAGAATACGAAAAAACGATTATTGATGAATTGGATTTAATGCGCGAAGGTGCCAATGCCATTCAATTGAGACGGAACTTTCTAAATTCTAAAGTATTATACGTTCCTGAAATATATTCCGACTACTGCACTAAAGATGCATTAGTAATGGAACGAATCTATGGTATTCCCGTTTCAGATATTGAGGCATTAAAAGCACAAAACACCGATCTTAAATTACTAGCGGAGCGCGGTGTTGAAGCTTTCTTTACCCAAGTATTTAGAGACAGTTTTTTTCATGCGGATATGCACCCAGGTAATGTGTTTGTTTCCTACGAACATCCAGAAGATCCTTTGTGGATAGGCATAGATTGCGGCATTGTTGGGACATTAACCAATGAAGATAAACGCTATTTAGCAGAGAATTTTTTAGCTTTCTTTAATCGTGATTACAGACAAGTTGCACAACTGCATATTGATTCTGGTTGGGTACCTGCTGACACACCTGTAGAAGAGTTTGAATTTGCCATTCGCGCCGTCTGCGAACCTATTTTTGAAAAACCACTATCAGAGATTTCATTTGCTCAAGTACTAATCAATCTGTTTAATACAGCTCGACGCTTCAACATGCAAGTACAGCCACAACTCGTGTTATTGCAAAAAACTTTACTTTATATCGAAGGATTAGGTCGTCAGTTATATCCACAACTGGATTTATGGGATACTGCAAAACCTTTCTTAGAAAACTGGATGCGTGAACAGGTAAGTCCTAAAACACTGCTCAATAAAATTAAATTAAAAGCGCCGTTCTGGTTAGAAAAATTGCCTGATATTCCAGAGTTGGTTTATCACAATTTAGCGCAAAGCAAACAGATCCAACAACAGCAGCAACTATTAATGCAACGCTTTAATGATCAGCAACAAAAAAATAACAAAAACCAAGTGATAACATCACTGGCGATCACGTTGAGTATCATCACTGCACTTTTCTATTTACAATCAGAGGGTAGGTTTAACTTGTATTTTGCCTTACCCGCAGTAATATCATGGGTAATTGCGTGGCGTTTTAGCAACAAGCTTTAATATGTTCGATAGTCGATAAGAAAGGCTATTGAATAATTTGTATTATTTTCAACCAATTTTTTAATCACTTTATTTTTAACAACATCATTACATATAGGAAATAGATTATGGGCGGTATCGGAATTTGGCAGTTAATTATTATTGCTGTGATTGTTATTGTTTTATTTGGCACAAAAAAATTACGCGGTATCGGTGGTGATCTTGGTGGTGCAATCAAAGGATTTAAAAAAGCGATTAAGGACGAAGACTCAACACCGACTGAGTTAGAAAAAAAACCGGATGCAAATTTAAAATCTGAGCAGAAGAAAGCTGAAACAGAAAAAAGTGACTAAAAGATTAATCTCCGATGCTTCTCTGTCGCTGTTTAATGGACTTATCATCTAATCATTGTTCCTGTTTTGTGTGATAGATGATGTGTTTAACGATAGATAATATGTTTGCTAACTGGCAATGCGTTCGGTGATTAATCAAAATGACTCAGTCATGCAAGTCAGTCTGTAAGAGTATTACAGCCGCTAAATTGCTCAGTAAAAGGTACTTTAATTAATGTTTGATATTGGCTTTTGGGAGATCATGTTGATCTCTATAATTGGATTAGTAGTATTAGGCCCACAACGCTTACCTATTGCCATTCGTACGGTAATGAAATGGGTCAATACGGCCAAAAGTATGGCTAATTCAGTGAAAAATGAGATTTCACAAGAGCTTGAATTACATGAAATGAATGAAAACATGATCAAAGCCAGCAAACAAGGGCTGGATAAACTAGATCCTGATTTAAAAGCTTCCATTGATGAAATGAAAAATAGTGTCAGCGAATTAACCCATCCCTACAAAAATAATGTAGATGACTTAATCAATGCACAACCCCCAACTAAAAAAGAAAGCTTCGACTCTAAAAATCCGGCTATAGAGCAAGCACAAGATAAAACCACGGAACAGAGTCTACAATCACAACACTCTCCTTCAGATAATAGATTTGATAAAAGTTCAGCGACTAGATCGCCAGCAACTGAAGCAGAGCAATCAGTCCACTCATCTTCAAGCCACGTTTCTCAGCAGGATAAATAACTAATGAGCGAGCAATCGTCAGATCAAACGCAACATAGCTTGCCATTAATTACTCACCTTTTAGAGTTAAGAGATCGCATTCTGAAAGTGGTGATCGTGGTATTGGTGATATTTTTTAGCATGGTTTATTTTGCTAACGATATTTATCACTATATTGCTATTCCACTGACTAGCCAATTACCTATTGGCTCAAGCATGATTGCAACAGGGGTTGCCACGCCCTTTTTTACACCGATTAAACTAACTATCGTATTATCTATTTTTGTCGCAATACCCGCTATTTTGCACCAAGTATGGGCTTTTATTGCCCCCGGCTTATATAAGCATGAGCGCCGACTTATTGCCCCCTTAGTGATCAGTAGTGCGCTTTTATTTTATCTAGGCATGGTGTTTGCGTATTATGTGGTATTTCCCTTGGCCTTCTCCTTCTTTACTAGCACCGCTCCTGAAGGCGTAACAATTGCCACCGATATAAGTAGTTACTTAGACTTTGTATTAAAACTCTTTTTTGCCTTTGGCTTAGCCTTTGAAATACCCGTTGCCACTTTAGTTTTATGTTGGACAGGCGCAACAACACCCGAAGCATTGAGAGCAAAACGTCCTTACATTGTGGTCGCCGCGTTTGTCTTTGGCATGTTATTAACTCCGCCCGATGTAATTTCACAAACACTCTTAGCCGTACCTATGTTGATTTTATTTGAATTGGGATTATTGTTTGCTCGTTTTTATGTAAAAAAACCAGAAGACGATGAAGAGGTAGAAAATACAATTCACAAACAATCAAAACAGAGTGATTAACCGTTATGATTGATATCGGTATTAATTTAACCAATAAGCGCTTTGACAAAGATCTAGAGTCGGTGATTAACAACGCCAAACAAGTAGGTGTAAAACAGCTTATTGTAACCGGCACTAATATCACAGAAAGTGAGCAAGCACTTAGCTTAGCAAAGACCTACCCTGACTTTATCTATAGTACTGCAGGCATTCATCCACACGATGCTAGCCACTTTACTGAACACAGCTTAGTTCAGCTGAAAAAGCTAGCTGCGCAGCCACAGGTGAAAGCTATTGGAGAGTGTGGATTAGACTTTAACCGCAACTTTTCAACACCTGCAGAGCAAGAGAAAGCATTTCTACAACAGCTAGAGCTTGCCGTTGAATGTCAATTACCTGTGTTCATGCATGAACGAGACGCAAACCAGCGTTTTGTGGAGCTATTAAAGCCTTATATCAAGCAATTACCGAATGCGGTATTGCATTGCTTTACCGGTAATCAAGAAGAGCTAGAACGTTGTTTAGCACTTGATTTACATATTGGTATAACCGGCTGGATATGCGATGAACGCAGAGGACAACACTTACTTGAACTAGTAAAACTGATACCAGATAATCGGTTAATGATTGAAACAGATAGCCCCTATTTATTGCCTCGTTCAATGCGCCCTAAGCCGAAATCTAGTCGAAACGAGCCAAAGTACTTACCCTATATTGCCAAGGTCATTGCGAATGCTCGTCAGCAAGAGTTACAATACTTTATCGATAACACAGAACAAACAACCCGCTCTTTTTTTAACTTAACTTAACTTTTCGCTTTTTATTAAGCCTCTATTTTTACTCATTATTCAGTCCCTAAAATAGACAGCTTTAAAAGGCTACAGGAATTATTATGACCGTTTCTCAAAGCTTTCCTGCTCGTCGTTTACGTAGATTACGTAAACACGATTTTTCACGTCGTTTAGTACAAGAAAACCGCCTCACTGTAGACGATTTGATTTACCCTATGTTTGTTGTTGAAGGCACCAATCGCCGAGAAACAATTCCTTCAATGCCAGGTATCGAGCGCTTATCGATCGATTTATTAGAAATTGAAGTCAAAGAATTAGCCGCATTAGGCATTCCTGCTGTCGCACTTTTCCCGGTCACTCCGAGTGAAATTAAGACAGAAATGGCGGAAGAAGCCTATAACGAAAATGGACTAGCGCAACGTGCAGTAAGACGCATTAAAGATGCTTGCCCAGAGCTAGGAGTGATCACCGACGTTGCTTTAGACCCTTTCACCACACATGGACAAGATGGCATCATCGATAGTGAAGGTTATGTATTAAATGACATCACGACTGAAATTTTAGTAAAACAAGCCCTTTCACACGCCCAAGCCGGTGCTGACATTGTTGCACCATCAGATATGATGGATGGCCGAATCGGTGCAATCCGTGAAGCCCTTGAAAATGCAGGTTTTATTAACACTCAAATCATGGCCTACAGCGCCAAATATGCCTCTACTTATTACGGCCCTTTTCGAGATGCAGTCGGCAGTGCTGGTAACTTAAAAGGTGCTAACAAATTTACTTACCAAATGGACCCTGCAAACAGTGATGAGGCGATCCATGAAGTTGCCTTAGATATTCAAGAAGGTGCAGATATGGTGATGGTTAAACCAGGTATGCCTTATTTAGATATTGTACGCCGCGTTAAAACTGAATTAAAAGTACCAACATTTGCTTATCAAGTAAGTGGTGAATATGCGATGCATAAGGCCGCTATTGATAACGGTTGGTTAAAAGAAAGAGAATGTGTTTTAGAATCTTTATTATGCTTTAAGCGCGCAGGGGCAAACGGAATTTTAACCTACTTTGCAAAGCAGGTAGCTCAGTGGTTGAAAGAAGATCAAATTAAGCAGTTATAACAACTTAAGCTACCGTTGTTTGCTTACTTACTTTGCTGCCTAGTGAGTTAATTGCTTAAGCGTTTATCGACACATATAAAAATGCCGCATTAATAAAGCGGCATTTTTGTAGCTTATAAAACGTTATGCCAATTCCGTTAATTTAATGATCAAATATTACGCAGGAAAAAGGAGCTAGTTTAAGGTAAAAGTTACCGTAAATGGTTGTTCCATTTACAGAACTTTTAACGCGAAAATAGTTCCTTTTAACCAGTAAGATTGTTCGGCTAGTTAGCGGAGTTAAGCTATTACTTAAGAAGCTCTAAATATTCGACATCAATCTTAGTTTCAGACCAATCACTATCCACTTCACCTGTAATACGAACTTTATCCTCAGGTGTTACTGTCACATGAGGAAAATCTTCGGGATCTATTTCAACCATCACCTCACCGCTTTGATCTTTGAATAAATAATGCTCAGCAGAGGTTTGTTTGACTAGCGAGCCTTGTAAGGCTACTTTGCTATCATCCGCTAACTCAATGGCTTCCTTTACAGTAACAGTCTGTATTGATGTTGCTCCTGGCCCAACGAATGCAGCAAAAGTGCTAAGAGAAAATAAACTTGTGAATACAACAACGATTAAACCTTTAAACATAAATACCCTCTTTTTTAAAATCTAGATTCGTATAAAAAGTGAATGTAGCCTTTAATCCCATTGACTTTATTAACTAAAAAAATACTACTTAAAGCAAGTGTTTAAAGATAAAGTTAACGGTTGATTAAAGCGCTCATTATTTCTGACTAATGAAATTAATGATCGTTCAAGTTAAATTTAAAGACGAAGTTAGATGAAGTTTGTAATGGTCAGTTGGGTTTGCTCGAGTTTCGCTCAGTTCAATAAATATTCATTTCCAATAGGATTAAATACGCTACAGGCATCTATTAATGCTTTAGCGGTTAACTTCGGTACGCCGTAGGCTTCTGTTGTGACTTGATAGACATCCTTTACTTTCTCTAACAAAATAGCAAAATCACCATCACCCGTTAATAAAATGACCGTATCAACGGAAGCTGCAACTTCCATCACATCAATAGTAATACCCACATCCCAATCGCCTTTGGCTGTGCCATCACTGCGTTGAATATAAGGTTTAAGCTTAACTTGAAAACCAATATGCTTTAACACCTCTTGAAACTTTTGTTGTTGGTTATCTCCACGGTCAATGGCATAAGCAAATGCACATACAATCTCGCCTTGCTGTGAAATTTGCTGCCATAATTTACGGTAATTAAATTGTTTGCCATAAGCTTGGCGAGTGGTGTAATAAATGTTTTGAACGTCAGCAAAAACTGCAATTTTTTTCATTGAAAATGACCTAGATTCGATAAGCTAATGGATAGAATATGAAGCTTTTCAATCGTTTCAGCAAGCTTATTGTGTGATTAAGTAAAAAGACGATACCATTAATTGAAATTAACATTCTTGAATAAAACGCGTAAAGTACATTACCCTCTTATTTTGGATAATTTTCATGGAAAATTTTTACCTACCAATTAAACACCTGCATATAACGCTAGTGGCTTTTAGTGTGCTATTTTTTATTATTCGTGCTGCTTTAATGTTTATCAATAAACCAATTCATCAACAAAAATGGGCTAAAATGTTAGCAAGGATTGTTGATACCTTCTTATTAATCTCAGCTATTATGCTTTGCTTTATCATTCATCAGTCGCCACTACTCGATAACTGGTTAACTGAAAAAGTATTCTGCCTTATCGCCTATATTATTTTGGCTTACATTGCCCTTTATCGCGCTTCGACTTTACCAACACAAATATTAAGTACCATTTTCGCCATAGGATGGGTATTAATTGCAGTAAAAATAGCAATATTGAAGCAAACCATTTTATTAGGCTAAGGGGATACTCATATGAATAAAATAGAAATTAAATATTGTTCAAAGTGTCGTTGGTTATTGCGCGCTAGCTGGATGGCTCAAGAGGTATTAAGTACTTTTGAAGATGAAGTTGATGAACTCTCATTACTACCGGGAACGGGCGGTATTTTTGAAATCACGGTAAACGATCAGCTTATCTGGTCGCGCAAAGAAATGGGCGGATTTCCTGAAATAGCCGAACTTAAAAAATTGGTGAGGGATATTGTCGCGCCCGATAGAAATTTAGGCTGTATCGATAGAAAGTAGCAGTAATAACACCTTTCGCGTTATTACTACCTAATAAAGTGGTTAATAAAAGTTAGTTCGCCTCGGCATCTTCTCTTTTAATCACTTTATGCCCATCTTCAGTTACACCTGATTTCCAATAACTGCTGATATAGATATTGTCTTTCTCAACTTCTTTTTCATTACGGAAATAACCACGTAATGCACGCATATCATCAAATTCACAAGCAACCCAAACCGACACCTTGCCCGGCAACCAAGGTAACACCTTCACTTGTTCAATAAGTGATTCATTCTCTAACAGCCACATAACTTGAATATTTTCAGGCGCATCAATTGATCGAATATCATCACGTTCAATCACTTTGATTACAGCATACCCTTTGGCGTCTTTAGGTAAATTGCGAATTTTTGCAGATAGCGCAGGTAACGCAGTCATGTCTGCCACAGCAAAGAACCAATCGGCATCGCTATTAATATCGAGAATAAGACCAGGGCCGCCAACATAAATATTATCGCCAACCACCGCATTCATCGCCCAACGCGCAGCAAAACCACAGCAAGAGTCGGACGTTTCATGGCGAACAAAATCTACATCAATAGTACATTCGTTTCGAGAAAACTCAGCAATGGTATAAGTACGCATAACAGGTCGCTCGTCTTCTGCAAGCGCGCTTAGATCCGTGCTTCCCTCGGCACTAAAAAGAAGTTTTATATAACTTCCTTCACAGTGTTCAGGGAAATCAGCAAACTCATCAGCATGAAGTGTCACACGTTGCATATTGGCTGATATTTTTTCTGTTTTAATAACAATTGATTTTTTAGGTTTAGGCTTAGACTGTGGTTTTGACATTTGTTTACTTGATACCATTTCAACACTCGATAATAGTTTTCATTTAGATTTAAACTTAGATTATCATTATAAAGAAAAGTTTGGCAACGAAATGTATCCTTATTTTTTGATTGAAAATAAATAGTTTTTAGCTTGGCTCGCCTGCAACCACCGGATCATTTTGGTGATTGGCGGTAATAATTTAGTTCTGTCGAACACAGAGGTTTTTAAATGTATTAGTGAGCATCAAAACGAAAACAGTCTGTTATATGATCATTAATTAAACCAACAGATTGCATAAAGGCGTAAGTGGTTGTTGGCCCTAAAAACTTGAAACCTTTTTTCTTCATGTCTTTACTTATCTGGACAGATAACTCCGTTGATGCAGGCACTTCTTCTTTTGATTTCCAATTACCAACGATGGTTTTGTTGTCAGTAAATTGCCAGATATAGTCAGAAAAACTGCCATACTCTTGTTGCACATTCAAAATGCACTGCGCATTATTAATAATCGCCGATATTTTAGCTCGGTGTCGAACAATACCTGCATCTAAAAGTAACTCTTCAATTTTTGCATCATCAAACGCAGCCACGCTTTTAAGATCAAACTGATTAAAGGCAGCGCGGTAGCCTTCACGTTTGTTTAAGATGGTATGCCAGCTTAATCCCGACTGACACAGTTCTAAAGAAAGTGCTTCAAATAGTTTTGTATCGTCATAAATTGGAACGCCCCATTCGGCATCATGGTAGGCTTCTTCAAGTTTGGTTTTTAAAGCCCAATGGCATTTTTTTGTTTCGTTCATTGGCAATGATGACCTTTTGAGTCTGTTGGGTTTGTTTATATACAGTAATGAAAAGGTAAAGATTTGGCTAGCTTTGAGTTGGTTTGATTTTTACTTGGAAGGTTATTATTAGTTTTAAACTCGTCTTCGCTCGTCGGATCATTTAATTATTAATTGCAGTGGTTTCGCCCTGTCGGCGACTTTACTTTCTCTAAACCAGTAGAGAAAGTAAGCAAAGAGAACTGGCACCAACTCGCTTTTTAATCCCAATCAATTCCTTCATTTTAAACGTACCGTTTCGGACGTGCATCCATGCACTAGCCTCAACTAACCCAAACATCCTGTTTGGTTTTACTAAAATGAATCTATTGTTTGGGAAAGCTCAACGGTGGGAATGGATGTAGCCACATTGACCTAAGCTTTATCGTAACTAATTGATATAGCAAACTTCAACTATTGGATGCCCCATACTTTTGTTTTTAATCTATTTCTTCTGTAGCAAAAAATAAAAAACAGCGCCCCCTCATATGCCACGTTCGAGCACGAAGCGAGCTTACATATTTTACTTAAGTTGATCTACTGCACTCAATTTTATCATCGTGCAGATTTATATATAATATTTTAAGGTCTTCAATAACGTTAGATACAGACTCTAAACATCTACTAACGAAATCTGAATCAATAACAACAACACCAGAGAACTCTTTAATACCAATTTTTTGACTGACTAACTTTAAAATAGGTTTTTCATGCTTATTTGGTTTTAATATACTAAATCGACCATTACTGTGAGCAAAGCAATTCCTAACTTTACATAAATCAGTAAGAGTCTTCCAAGAAGGATTATCAATAAAGTAGTTATTATCTAAAACTGATGAGTAATATAGTTTTAATTTTTCAAGTAAGCTTCCATTTAAGTCATCAAGTTTCAACTTACAGCATTTATGTTCTCGAATATATTCTGTTAGTTCTTGCGTACAACTTTCAAAAACTGAAAATATAGTGATTAAATAAGGCCCCCAAAATAAGCGAGGATAAAATATATCCACTTTTTGATAAAGCTCTTGATGTAGATCTATAAGTTCATCTTCATCTAAAATTTGACTGCTTCTAAGTGCTTTTTCTAACTTATCTTTTTCACTAGCCTTTAACTTATCTAATGTTGATTTAATCAATTCAAAACCATCCTTTAAAGCATGTATTTCGATTGATATTGATGCCAATTTCATATCGGTATGAAAACTCATACGATTCACCTTTAATTTTCTAAAAATTCGATGCTCAGCTCAATGCACGGCTACGATAACCCTATCGTTGAACTTTCCCAAGCGATAAATAACTTTCAGCAACAGCAAACAGGACGTTTGCTGTAAGTTCATCCGGCATACGGACGTGTCGTATGAGCTGGTGCGTTGAGAAAGTTCTACATTGCTTGAATTAGAAAGGGATTCGGTGCCAGTCTCTTTGCTTACTTTCTCTGCTGGCACAGAGAAAGTAGAGTCGCCGACAGGGCGAAAATACTGCCTACAAAAGTCAAAATGATCCGACGAGCGCAGACGAGCTAAACAAGCCAATAATATGCATTCCCACAGGGATAATGGGAACGAGCGAAAACTACAAAACTCAAATAGCAGATACAAAAAAGCCCCTATTATCACTCCAGTAATTCTCTACTGAAAAAATAATAAGAGCTTAAATTACGCTAAATTTTTGCGTAACTAAAAATCTAATCTTCTAACCGCCTACAAAATTATTTCTTGGGCCGTTTTGTTTCTTAGCACTGCCCGTTCTTGCACCTGAACGAACGCCATCTTTATGTGGAATTTTTGGCGCTTTTGGCTTCTTAATTTTCTTCTCGTGTGTGAAAGTGTTGGACAACCATTCATTGAAATCAACAATATCAATAAGTGAATAAACTACGAAACTCAATGTGGCTACGACAACACCACTGTTGAACTTTCCCAAGCTATTAACTCATTTTAGTAAAACCAAACAGGATGTTTGGGTTAGTTGAGGCTAGTGCATGGATGCACGTCCGAAACGGTACGTTTAAAATGTGTTAATAGATTGGATTAGAAAGTGACTCAGTGTCAGTTTCTTTGCCTACTTTCTTTTCTGATAAAAGAAAGTTTGGTCGCCGACAGGGCGAAAATACTGCCTACAAAAGTCAAAATGATCCAACGAGCGTAGACGAGCTAAACAAGCCAATAATATGCATTCCCACAGGGATAATGGGAACGAGCGAAAACTACAAAACTCAAACAGCAGATACAAAAAAGCCCCTATTATCATTCCAGTAATCATCTACTGAACAAATAATAAGGGCTTAAATTACGCTAAATTTTTGCGTAACTAAAAATCCAATCTTCTAACCACCTACAAAATTATTTCTTGGGCCGTTTTGTTTCTTAGCACTGCCCGTTCTTGCACCTGAACGAACGCCATCTTTATGTGGAACTTTTGGCGCTTTTGGCTTCTTAATTTTCTTCTCGTGTGTACCTAATACAGAAGGCTGTAATGGTTCACCTGGTTCAAAACCTGCAAATATTTTGCGTGGAATAACTTTTTTAATAAGACGTTCAATATCTTTTAATAATTTGAATTCTTCTTGGCACACTAACGAGACCGCTAAACCTTCATTACCAGCTCGTCCCGTACGACCGATACGATGCACATAATCTTCACTTACATTAGGTAAGTCGAAGTTGACAACATTAGGTAGTTGGTCGATATCGATACCACGAGCGGCAATATCTGTCGCCACTAACACTTGAATTTGACTATCTTTAAATTGTGCTAATGCTTTAGTACGTGCGCCTTGGCTTTTATTTCCATGGATAGCCGCACTTCGAATACCACGAGCATCCAAGTTTTTAACCAATCGGTTTGCTCCATGTTTAGTTTTTACAAACACTAAAACTTGGCGCCATTTATTATCAAGAATTAACTGGCTCAATAACGCCGTCTTTTTAGTTTTATCTACTTCATATAAAGCCTGTTCGATTTTCTCAACCGTTGTATTACGCGGGCTTACTGAAATCTCAACAGGGTTATTAACTAAGCCTTTTGCTAATGAACGAATTTCATCAGAAAAAGTCGCTGAGAATAATAAGTTTTGACGCTTAGCGGGTAACGCTTTAAGGATCTTTTTAATATCGTGAATAAAGCCCATATCTAACATACGGTCAGCTTCATCTAAAATTAACACTTCTAACTGTTGAAAGCGTACTGCATTTTGTTGATAAAGGTCTAATAAACGACCCGGCGTTGCCACTAAAATATCTATACCGCCACGTAACATTTGCATTTGCGGGTTAATTTTTACACCGCCGTATACCACCATGCTGCGTAATGGCATGTTTTGGCCATATTTTTGTACGCTTGCTTGCACTTGAGCCGCTAGCTCACGTGTTGGTGTTAATATTAAAGCACGAACTTGATTCGGTTTCGCGCGTTCACCTTTTTCTAGCATTGCTAATAATGGCAATGTAAACCCAGCCGTTTTCCCTGTACCAGTTTGCGCAGCAGCCATTACATCTTTACCTGCTAATACGGCAGGAATAGCCTGTTCTTGAATTGGTGATGGTGTTTCATAGCCAGCATTTTTCACTGCTTCTACTAACGATGCGGGTAAACCTAGGGAATCAAAACTCATAAAAAATCTCATTAAAATACGGCATATGCCTTAAGACGCGTAGCTTACCTTAAGGAACCTTTTCACGCTATCAGTTAGTTTCAACGGCAATGCATAAAATTCATACAATTCTAACGTGATTAACCTCGCATAATATGTATAATACCCCCCTTAAAAATGCCCATAAAAGCAAGACTTCAACAATTTAGGAATAAGCCGTGTTAAGTACAAATAACATCACCATGCAATTTGGTGCAAAACCACTTTTTGAAAACATTTCTGTAAAATTTGGTACTGGAAACCGTTACGGTTTAATCGGTGCAAATGGTTGTGGTAAATCAACTTTCATGAAAATATTAACCGGTGACCTTGAGCCTAGCGCAGGTAATGTGACCAGAGATCCTAACGAACGTATTGCTAAACTACACCAAGACCAGTTTGCTTTTGAAGAACACACTGTACTGGATACGGTATTGATGGGCCACAAAGAGATGTGGGAAGTCATGAACGAGCGTAATCGTATTTACTCTTTGCCGGAAATGACTGAAGCTGAAGGGATGCATGTAGGCGATTTGGAAAATCAATTCGCTGAAATGGACGGTTACACTGCCGATTCACGTGCTGGGGAAATATTACTAAGTGTTGGTATTCCACTTGAGCAACATTACGGTCCAATGTCAGACATTGCACCAGGTTGGAAACTACGTGTATTACTAGCACAAGTGCTTTTCTCAAATCCAGACATCATGTTACTCGATGAGCCAACCAATAACTTGGACATCGATACTATTCGTTGGTTAGAAACTGAATTAAAAGCACGTCAATGTACTATGGTAATCATCTCGCATGACCGTCATTTCTTAAATTCAGTCTGTTCGCACATGGCAGATATCGATTATGGCGAACTGCGTCTTTTCCCTGGTAACTACGACGAGTACATGACGGCGGCAACACAAACTCGTGAACGTTTGTTATCTGAAAATGCGAAGAAAAAAGCACAACTATCTGAATTACAAGACTTTGTAAGTCGTTTCTCTGCAAACGCATCAAAAGCTAAGCAAGCAACATCTCGTGCCAAACAAATGGATAAGATTGAACTCGCAGAAGTTAAAGCATCTAGCCGTGTCAATCCTTACATCGTATTCAAACAAGAGAAAAAACTGTTCCGTAATGCATTAGAAACAATATCGATGACAAAAAGCTTCGATGAGAATACCTTATTCAAAGACTTAAGCCTGATGATTGAAGTAGGCGAACGTGTTGCTATCATTGGTCAAAATGGTGTCGGTAAAACAACTTTACTACGCACTTTAATGGGCGAAGTTGAATTATCTTCTGGTGAATACAAATGGTCTGAAAATGCACAGTTAGGTTATTACGCACAGGATCATTCATCTGATTTTGAAAAAGATCAAAATCTAATGGACTGGATGGGTCAATGGATGCAAGAAGGTGATGACGAGCAAGCTGTTCGTGGCACTTTAGGGCGTTTATTATTTGGTGCAAACGACATTACTAAATCTGTAAAAATCATTTCAGGTGGTGAGCAAGGACGTATGTTATTTGGTAAGTTGATGATGAACAAACCAAATATTCTATTAATGGATGAACCAACCAATCACTTGGATATGGAATCTATTGAATCATTAAACTTAGCCTTAGAAAACTACGAAGGTACTTTATTGTTTGTAAGTCATGACCGTGAGTTTGTATCTTCACTAGCAACTCGTATTATTGAAATTAAACAAGACGAAGTTATTGATTTCCACGGCACTTATGAAGAATACCTAAAAAGCCAAGGTGTTCAAGCATAAGCAGTTAGTGATCACTTACTTGCTTTAATTTTTCAGCTGTTTAGTGCCGAAGACTAACCATTTTAAATCCGATGCCCACAAAGCATCGGATTTTTTTATGCCTTTTTTTACTGCTCCTGTAACCACAAAGGACAAAGAACAAATAAGGTCAGCTCAAAAAATACTTTATATTTCCCCCTTTTTACCTTCGTGCGCTTCGTGGTTAATCCCATTTTAAAAATCAAAAGCTAAATAACCACGAAGGCACGAAGTTAAAAGAAGGTTAGGTCAAAACACACTTTAAACTTTTTATCTTTTGCCCTCATGCGCTTCGTGGTTAATATCGTTTTAAAAATCGAAAGCCAATTAACCACGAAGACACTAAGTAAAAGCAGGTTAGGTCAAAACGTGCTTTAAATTTCCCCCTCTTTTATCTTCGTGCTCTTCGTGAAGCGCAGCGCTTCGTGGTTAATCCCGTTTTTTAAAATCAAAAGCTAATTAACCACGAAGGCACGAAGTAAAAGCAGGTTAGGTCAAAACACACTTTAAACTTTTTATCTTTTACAGTCGTGCGCTTCGTAATTTATATCGTTTTAAAAATCAAAAGCCAATTAACCACGAAGGCGCGAAGTTAAAAGAAGGTTAGGTCAAAA
>NZ_JACJDP010000042.1:0-36866 GCF_014163575.1 Psychromonas sp. SR45-3 | reverse complement strand
GGTGAAATAGGTGAAATAGGTGAAATAGGTGAAATAGGTGAAACAGGTCAAATAGCGTGTATAAGCTACATCAAGCGCCATTAACAATTATTTTTATAAAATTAATGAGTTCACTTGGACTAATCACCAATTTTATTGGAGTCAGCGGAGAGTAGATTAAAATTTTTGCTCAAATAATCATTAACTTGCATATTTTCTATTGGTTTAGAGTATTTATAGCCTTGCACATAATGCACACCAAGTTTCAATAAAGCATCGGCTTGCGCGTCGGTTTCAACACCTTCTGCGACGACTGAGAATCCTAACGTGGCAGCAATATGTATCACGGCAGAAATAATTGCCCCACCATGACGATCTATGTTATCCACGAATGATTTATCTATTTTAACCATATTAACGGCTAAGTTTTGCATCATGGAAAGTGAAGAATATCCGGTGCCAAAATCATCAATCGAGACTTTAATTCCCATTGTTTGAAGCTGCTTAATCTGATTCTCTATAAAGACAATATCAGACGCAAAAACAGACTCAGTAATTTCTATATATAATAGCTCTGGCGCTAATTTACTGGCATCCAATGCATTCTTAACAATACTTATAAACCCAGCATCTTGGAGCTGGATCACCGAGACATTTACACAGACGGCAAGAGATTGCTCGAACTTCCATTGTGTTGCTTGTAAACAAGCGGTTTGTAATACCCACGCCCCAACATCATGAATCAGCCCATATTGTTCAGCAATACCAATAAAATGATCAGGCGGGATATTTTCCCCATCAATTTGCCACCTTAATAGCGCTTCAAAAGCGACCACGTTAAGCCCTTGCACCGACATAATAGGCTGATAGACTAAGCGAAGTTGCTGCATTTCAATTGCTTTTGTCAATCCATTTTTTAAATGTAACTCATAGGAATAAAGTTTTTCCATTTGCTCTGAAAAAATCCCCGCTGTCGATCGCATCTGCTTTTTTTGATAATACATGGCCATATCAGCAAATTGAATAAGACGTTCCTCTGTATTGGCTTGTTTTGGATATAGCGTAATACCAATGGTCGCTCCAACCGATAAAATACTATTTTCAATCGCAATTGGCTGAGACAAAACGTCTATCAGTTGCTTCGCTTTATTAACAATAAGTTCAGGATCATGCTCTTCAAATATAACTAAAAACTCATCTCCACCCCATCGACATAATAACGGGGAATTAAGCATAAATACTTTTAACCGCTCAGACGTTTTTCGTAATACTTCGTCTCCTGCCTTATGACCAATGCTATCATTTATTTTTTTAAAACCATCTAAATCAATAAAAAGTAGTGCAAAAGGCGAGCTGTTGGTTGTTGTCAATTGCTTTAGTTGTTCTAGGAAAGCAGTGCGATTAAATAAGTGAGTTAAAGGATCAAGGTTTGATAATTCATAAATTTTTTGAGTCCGCTGCTTCACTTTTTCTTCCATACGAAGAATTAGGTTGGCATTTTGATTTTTCAAAAAAAGTGTATGTCGCGTAAAGTCAGCAGATTTTCTAGCAATAATTGTGATCACCAGAGTAAAAGAGATCCCTAAAATCCCGAGTAGTTGGAAATTATATTTATCAGATAAAAGTAGCGCAATTGAGCCCGGTAATAACAATATAAAAGGATAAAAAATAACCGTAAATTTATGTGCAGTAAGTACAGCAACCGAGCCACCGGCCATAGAAGCAATCGCAATGATAGTTGTTGCTACTTCTATATCTTCATTCATGGTTGTACTATGCACTAAATAAATAGCCCATAAAACTGCCGTTATATTTGCCCCTGTGACAAAAAATAAAACTGATCTTTTACCATCAAACTCTGTACTTTGTAACTTTACTTTCCACCATGCTACATCGGCAAGCCTGACACAAAGTACAAAAGACATCACGCCCCACCAGCCTAGCGTGAAATGATCTACAGAAGGATAAGTAAATGCAAATACTAAAAAGGTAGACGTAATAAAGGTAATAAACAGCCCAGCGAATGCATTGCCATATAATAATATAGCGGCGTCGCGGTCCATATCTTTATCAAATTTTGTCGTAGTGCTGGTCACAAAGAAGGCTCGATATTATCTAAAGTATTAATTATTGAATTCAAGTAAGAATATATCAATTTACACCATTATTGGTATTTTTTACTTCCGCTTATTCTCAAATACGTAACAGAAACCAATTGTTCGTTACTATTTTATGAATGAATACGTTTTTAAACACTAATTGCCATAATAGTCGCAACGATAATTGCTTGCCTATAAAAAGATAGAGTGGAAATGAGATGAACCTTAGGAGAGTGTGAACGCATGCTTATTATGCATACGTTCAACTATTTTTTCTTTTGTAGGTGATATTATTTACAACCGTTAGTACTCAGGATGCAAAAACCAGTAAGATTGATCGATTAATTAGCGGAGTTAGTATTAATATCTCACCTAGAAATTGACCTTGTATTAATAATTCCGTGGATTACATATTTAATACAAACTCATTGATCACTTTAGCAACACCATGTTGATCATTTGTCACGGTAATGTGGTCTGCCACTGCTTTAATATCATCGGTGGCATTTCCCATTGCCACACCTAACCCCGCATATTGGATCATATGAAAATCATTACCTGCGTCACCCATGCAAATAACCTGTTCGGCAGGAATTGATAAATGATCAGCTAAAGCTTTAACACCAATTCCTTTATTACTGTCTTTATTTAAAAACTCTAAGAAAAAAGGAGCACTTTGCACAATAGTAAACTGCTCATATAAAGCGGCGGGTAATTGCGCAATAGCAGCAGATAATTTGTGAGCATGATCGACTAACATCACTTTTAAAATCGCTTCGTCATCAGCTAACTCTTCAAAATCAATGAGTGTAATTGTATCGCCATTTATTACTGACTCGTGAGTTGTGTAATCATTGTGAGCAGGTGTGATTAGCCCTTTTTGATGTGAAAAAGCATGAATATTTATATCCAATTTTTTAGCAAGCTTAGCCAGTTGTTTAGCATTATGGCCTGTTAATATCTGGCTACGAATAATGGTTTCGCTTTTTACTTTTTGCACTACAGAAGCGTTATAACTTAATACATAGTCATCATCTGAGACCATATTTAACGCTTCCAGAGACTCTCTCATGCCACTCGTAGGACGACCTGACACTAGGACGACTCGTACTCCTTCTGCTCGAGCAGCGTCAATCGCAGCTTTATTTTCACTAGAAATTTGTTTATCGCTATTGAGTAAGGTGCCATCAAGATCTAAGGCGATTAATTTGTACATATTCACTCCGCTATATTCATACATTTTTATTTGAATAGTTTAATTAAAAGTATTGTTGTTAAAATAAAATACTGACGTTTATCGTCTTGTTGTCAAAAATAATTGTTAAAAACAATTATTGATTCTGTATCCAAGCTAAAACATCAGCAAAACAATAACGCTCTAAGGCTGCAAATCCAGAGAGCTGACGTGCTTTGATACGTGTAAAAATTGGTGTTGTCAGACCACAAAAAAAGCGAGCCTGTAATACCTTGCTATTATGTTCGCCTAATTTACCTGCAATTTCAGCACTCAACTTAGCAGCATTATATTGTTGTAATGGCGTTAAAGCCTCAACAACGGGCATTATTGCAGGATGCCCATCACACACAGAGCAATGCCCGCAGGGCTTTTGTAGGTTGCTGTCAGAAAAATACGTCGCAAGTTGTAAGTTTAAACATTGGTCACTGGCGAAAAAAGCCAACAGGTGATGGATACGTTGAATTTCACTGTTCTCTTTTTGTAAAAAACGTTCTGTTAATTCATCTCGTAAATACTCACTTATTTGTGTTTTATCGACTTTATACACTTGTGTCATTTGTTTTGTTTGTAACTCGATCAAACCTTGTTGATCTAAATAATCGATTGCCGTTAAGACTCTGCTTCTTTCACATTGATAGGTTTGCTGCATTTTTTCAAAGTTCAATGTGTGCCATGTACGTGCTTTATCCGAGGTCGCTAAAATAGTTTGTACAAACTGTGCTCGCTCCCCATTAAAGCGGTTAACTAGGTCAGCTTCAGGAACTAATAATTTATATTTATATTCTGCATAATAGCTATAGGCAGGTTCAATTACATGCTCTAGTTCTAAGTAAACGAGTAACGTCTTTAACGCTAATAAACGAATATTAGATTGTGTAGAAAGGCTGTTCATCACCACTTCCCACTGGCCCTGGGTTTGGCCTATTTCATTAATAATAAAATCAATCGCAGTGCCTTCGGGAGTATCTGCATAAACAAAGTTTTCTAATACATTGAGGTTATTTTTATTCGCTAACACTAAACATTCAGATCGTTGTCCATCTCTTCCTGCGCGACCAATTTCTTGAGCATAGTTTTCAATAGACTTGGGTAAGTCATAATGCACCACAAAACGTATATCACTTTTATCAATGCCCATTCCAAATGCTATCGTAGCAACAATAAGCGGTAATTTACCAGCCATAAACAGTTGCTGAATACCTTGTCTTTGTTCGTTGCCTAATCCGGCATGATAAGCGGTTGCAGCAATCCCCTGTTGGCTTAATGCTTGCGCTACCTGTTCTGCTGTTTTTTGTAAAGTCACATAGATAATGCCCGCGGTTTGTTGACGAGTACTTAACCAAGGTATTAATGTGGGTAATTTGTCCTCTTCATTAACACCAATTACATTCAAATCTAGGTTAGGACGGTATGAGCCTGTTAACGTGATATTAGTCAGCGCAATATCAAACTTTGCGGCCATATCTTCAATTACTTTGTGCGTTGCAGTAGCAGTTAACAGTAATACTTGTTGTATCGCAAATTCTTCTCGATAGCTGGCCAGTTTCAGATAATCAGGTCTAAAGTTATGTCCCCACTCACTAATACAATGCGCTTCATCGACCACCAATAACGAAATAGGCACTTTCTTTAAAAATGCCCTAAAACGCTCACTGTTCAGACGTTCAACGGAAATAAATAAAATATCAATCTCTCCGCTTGCGACATTTTTGTAGACCTGTGCAGATTCAGCTGGACTCTGCATTGATTGAATACTCGCCGCAGCGATCCCTTTACTGTGTAAAAAATCCAGTTGATCTTGTATCAATGCCAATAAAGGAGAAACCACTAACGTAAGATGAGGAAGATGTAATGCAGGCAATTGATAACATAACGATTTACCTGAACCAGTAGGGAAAATAGCAGCGGCACTGTGGCCATCTAATAACGCTTGTATGACAGGTTCTTGACCAGGTCTAAATTGACTAAATCCAAAATATTGTTGTAATGATGCATGCATAATAATGAGGCCTAAATAATATGAGAGCGTATGCTGGTAACCGATTAAGACTTATCGCGAGGTTATTTCCACGCCATATACTGAACTATCTAAATTTATAGTCAGAGCTATTTAGATAACTTTTTACAGCACTAAAGAAAGAACCAAATAAACAGCGAAATAAAGAAGCCATTAATTACGGTTAACTAAGCAAATACAGTATTGCACAATTAATTGATTCTATGATAAATCATACAACCTATCATTCCACTGCTTCTGATGTATTTTCATTGTGATCCAACACTTTCTGTAACAAAACCTCTAATTGCGATGTTTCATCTTCAGATAAACCTGCCAGTAACGATTGCCCTTGTAGGTGCAATGTTGGCATGATCGTTTCTACTAGTTTTTTGCCCTTATGATTCAACTGCACTAGCTTGCTACGTTTGTCTTGTGGATTTTCTAAACGCTCAATTAAACCAGCGTTTACCAAACGCACTAATACCTTAGTTAATCCCCCTGAACTATAGAACATACTGTGATAAAGCTCTGTTGGCGATAAACAGTGTGGTGCAGGGCTTCGTCTTAAGGCCGATAACACCCCAAAATCTGCTTGTTGTAGTTGAAACTTTTCGACACATTGTTCGATATCGTGGTTAAAAAGGTTATGAATACGTGCCACCTTTAATAAGGCAAATGACATCGTCTTAGCGCATTCTGGCCAGTTCTCTTTCATTCTTAACTCAATTTCTCGTACACTATTTTTCACCAGACTTCCTTTATGCAGACTATTCGCAAACTTGCGCCAATATATCTTGCTAGAAAGATATGATCCACTTATTATCTTCCTAGCAAGATAAAATAGAGGTCAAAATGATACAAACACAAAAAAGATCAGTCAGTATGGCATTAGTGGTGACATTGTCATCTATTTATGCCGTTTCTCCCTTTGCTATCGATAGCTACCTGCCTGCTCTGCCTATTATTGCTGAAGAAATGCAAGTTGACATTTCAATGCTCTCTGTGACCGTTAGTTTATACATTTTTGGCCTTGCAATAGGACAGCTCATTGGTGGTCCATTATCTGACCGACATGGCCGCTTACCTATCATGATCTTAGGGTTAGGTATATTTGCCTTGGCGAGTTTACTACTAACAACCAGTACGCATATTAGCGTGTTGTGGTTATGGCGAATATTACAATCAATAGGAGGAGGTATTGCTATTGTGGGTGTGCCCGCGACAATTCGAGATAACGCAGAGGGTAGAGAGGCAGCTAAACTATTTGCCTTAGTCTCATTAATTATGATGATCGCGCCTTCAATTGCACCGGCCATCGGAAATTTAATTTTATCATTACATCATTGGCATTGGGTTTTCTATTTTATGACGATTGTTTCTTGTTTTGCTATCTTGATGGCGATCAAGTTTGTACCCCATCAATCATTGAAACAGAAAAGAGAACTAGCGATCACTACCGAACGTAGAAAAGGTATACGTTTTATTGATGTGTTTAAACATAAACATGCCATGGGGTATATGATCGCACAAGGTTTTGCCTTTGCCGTTATGATGACTTTTGTGACCAATTCGGCAATGATTTACATGGGTGTATTTGAAGTAAGCAGTGATGTTTTTTCGATGTTATTTGCAGCCAATATTGCTGGGTTAATTGTGATTAACCGTTTAAATAACTATTTATTAAACCGTTTTGAACCCGCTTCATTATTACGTTGCTTTTTAACCATGCAAGTAACCGGCGGGGTTTTATTAGTTATCTCCAGTTTATTAGTAACAAAGAGTTTACCCTTTACAGCGATTGCTTTTATTATAACGATCAGTGCAAATGGCGGCGTTATGGCAAACTCTAATGCATGCTTTTTGAAACACTTTGGCAAGGATGCAGGCACTGCTTCGGCAGTATTAGGCGCCTTTCAATGTGCAATGGGCGCAATCATTAGTGCCTTTGCCGCTTTTGTGAGTATGGGGTATCTGCAACCCGTGGTAATGATTATGTTGATCTCTTCTTGTATTGCTTTGACTGCCGTCATCCGTAGTAACAAACAAGCACAAATAACAGATGCATCAACAATACAAGTATCCGATGTGAAATAACGTTAAGCTAAACGAGTGCCGTTTGCTATATCCAGATCCGGTGCTGCTAAAATAACCGCACCATCAGGCCGATGAAAACCAGTCACTAAACACTCAGACATAACCGGACCAATCTGTTTTGCAGGAAAGTTAGTCACTGCCATTACTTTTTTACCCAGTAATGTTTCTTTTGTGTATAACACTGTAATTTGTGCACTGGATTTTTTAACCCCCAGTGCTTCACCAAAATCGATATGTAAAATAAACGCAGGGTTTCTCGCCTTAGGGAAGTCTTCTACCTTAATGATGGTACCTACTCGTATTTCAACACGTTGAAACTCATCCCAGCCTAAATCATTCATATTTCATTCCTTTATTATTTAATTTTTTCTTAAAGCCAATTTCATTAAGTATACGATCCATTATTGGCAAGGAGAAATGCCATCAATGTAATGCAGATACTACGTAAAATGGTGGTTCCCTTTGCAAATATTTTACGCAGAAGTGCTCTGATTTAACCTACAAGAATGATCAGCTATTTCGAAGAATTGGGACATGTTTCATTACTAAGAAGCAAAGTAATCACTTTATGTCATTAAGTATATTTGATCGACCTTGTGTGCTCCGCTTTAGATGATTGAGTTACTAAAGTGACTTGATTAAAGCTATGTAATTAAGTCGAACTTATCAAATCTTACTTAGAAAGTGACCATAATAGATCTTTTCACCAACCAATGACTCTAATGCTTTGGTACTTGGAAAAGTGGGCCATTTTAACGCCGTAGATTTAACCGCTTGTTGATCAACCCAAGTGAGTTGCCAACAGATCTCATCTTCCACACCGGTTTTTTGCAGTATATCGTAAGAAGTGATCAGGGTTTCATTGGCATTAATTTCATTAAAAATTAACAGGCTCAATTCAATCACTTTGGGAATGTTTTGTTGTTCTACTTTAAAAATGGCAACTTCGTGACAAAGGCTCATGGGCTTCCTTTTATAGATAATAGGGATAAAATCAACGAATCGAGGGCAGTGTCATGATCGCAAAAAATATACTAGAAGCAATGACGTACTTACAGTAAAAGAGACATAAATCGGTATCAAGAAGTCCTTACTAAAAATTATCACACAAAGAAATCAATACTTTTTTTCCTCTGTTATTGCTCTTTTTTATCATATTCATCGGCGACAATTTTTTATTTAAACCTTCATAACCGAGTGTGATTTTTTTAACCGCAGCTTCATCTAAAGACTTGAACGCCATCGACCACTCAGGGAATGCTCTTTCTTCAATATGTCCTTCATAAAAAATATTTACACGAGTATGTCGTTGATCTTCACATATAGTTTGATACAAGGCTTTAACAGCGCTTTCATCGCCTTCCAATATTTGCATTATCTCTCGATCATGATAAATCATCATCCCGGTGATCCCCAGTTGCTGATTTTTAATTCGTGCCTTGAGCAAAATATCCATAAGTTCATCTTCTGATAAACACTGCGGGGCAACACTGGTATAAAGTAATTCAAACATACATATTAACCTATTGATAATAATTTAAAGGCGACGTAATTTAGAGGCGATACTAAAACACTTAATAGTCAGTAATTAATGCCGTTATTTTATTCATAAATCTCTAATGGCAACCCATCAGGGTCACTAAAAAAAGTATATTTTCTATTAGTAAACTCATCAACTCTGATAGGTTCAACCTCAATCCCCTCGGCTAATAGATATGCTTTAACCGATTCCACACAATCTACACTAAAGGCTATATGTCTAAGCCCTAATGCTTCAGGGTAACTTAGTCGCTCAGGAGCATTATTAAAAGAAAACAGTTCTATTTGCCCTCCATCAGGTAATTGAAGGTCAAGTTTATAAGAATCACGTTGCTCTCGGTAATTTTCTGCGATGATCTCTAGCTTTAAAATTGAAGTATAAAAATGCTTTGAGGCTGTATAATCCGAGCAAATAATAGCGGCGTGATGAATTGATTTAAGCATTGAAAGAAAACCCCATAAAGTTAATTTTTGCTAAGTGTCGTATTTCAATTGCACTTAGGTGTCGTCTGTTGAAATGACAACAATACTGGTAAACCCATCAAAAATAACCGTTTAAAAAGACAGCTTGATTAATGAACATATATTAAAGAAAGTTAGATTTACAATAAATTACAATGTCATTAGCCTAGTAAACTAAACTATCAAAGTAAGCAGGTTAAATAAATAACTCAACCTTTCTACAAAATCTGAATGCAGTCTCTTGAATCACATTAACATCTGTTCTTAAAGAAACAGTAAACAGACTGCGATAAAACCAACACCAGCGACCTAAAAGCTAAAAAAGCCAACATCAATCCATGCCTCGTGGATATATATTCAACATATCAATCATCGTATCTAATGAAACTCTTAATTCATCAAAACCTGCAGCAGGTGGCGGTGATAATAAACCACAATCATTAAGTGCCATAACCTGGTCGAACTTAAAATCATTGTGAGGATAATGATCTTCGAGACTGTCAACTAATAACGCTTTTTTCTCATCAAGTTTAACTTGTACTTGGTTTGCTAAAGCTTTGTCACCACCAACGCGCGCTAATACATCAGGGTCAATAATTTCAGTTTGTATATAGCGGTTAAAATTTTCTAAGCCTGTGCGAATTAGGGTTAATCTTTTTTTGTCATACTTAGGTGGAGGTGAGGCAATGTTACCTTCAACAAAATCAAGCCAACTTTGACAGATGAACATTTTATTAAGTAACTCTGTAGCGGTGGTTTGCTGCACATTAAACACAAGAAATAGCGATAATATAAATTTTTTCAAGGTAGCGATCCTTCTATTAAATCTCTAAGCCGAGATGATTTTTAAAAAATAATGATTGCTGATCATTGCATTTATATCAACAACACCATTATTTTCTATTCCATGTGCAAATAAAGGTAGCAAAAGTAACCACTTATTCAACCAACTCATAATGATTTAATGATATTTAGCACAACTTAATGATAGTTCTAATCGCAGAATGAGGATTACGGCGAGCCATAGTCGCCGTTTTAATGCAGGTTATCTTTTTGGGAGTTGTAATAAACGAAGGTTAAACTCGTTTATTACTGAGTAAAAAGATAGCTTTGTTGGGCCGTATAATAATCATTCTTAAAGGCTAAACTTCCCCACATCGCATTAGCGTGTGCACGAGTAATAATACTTTGTTGTACAGGATGCGCAGTAACTGACTCTAGGATAGGATCATAACGGTAAGAAGCAATCGCTTTACCTGGGCGAAAAACCACCACTTGATGATCTTCTGTCATCCAAGCAAAGTCATTACCGCGCTGCATCATCGCACGTTGTTTTTCTACGGGAAGCACTTTAGTTAAATCATGCCCAATAATTGGGTTCTGGCTATTAATTCCCGCTAATGATAACAAGGTAGGAACCAAATCAAGTTGGCTCACTAAACGACTATCCGCACGATGTTCGATACCACCACCAAATATAACCGCAGGGATTTTAAAATGGCCAATAGGAACGGTTAAAGCGCCACCCGCACTAGCGTCGTGGTCAGCCACCACCACAAATACTGTGTCATCCCAGTACGCTGACTTTTTAGCTTTTGCAACAAACTGACCCAAGGAAAAATCCGCATATTTAACGGCATTTTCGACACTCTGTTTAGGTTCGTTATACAAGCTAATTTTGTCATCCGGATAGTCATAAGGCGTATGATTAGATGATGAAAAAACAAGGCTGAAAAAGGGTTTACCTTGCTCAGTCAACGCTGAAAACTGTTGATCTGCTTTCTCATATAAATCTTCATCACACGCTCCCCAAGAACCCACAAAAGCTGGAGACTTAAAAGTAGGAAAATCTTGCATATCAACGAACCCATTTCCTAGAAAAAAGCTTTTCATATTATCAAAATGGCTTTCACCGCCATAAATAAACTGCGTGTGATATTGCTGTTCTTTTAATAAATCAGCAATGCTAAAAAAGTTAGTTTGGCTTTTCCCTAGCTTAACGACAGAGCGAGCTGGTGTGGGGAGAACCCCGTCGTCACCGCTTCAATGCCACGTACTGAGCGAGTTCCAGTTGCGTAGAGACGTTCAAATCCCCACCCTTGTTGGTACAATTTATCTAAATTAGGTGATAAATCCTTACCACCAAGACTTTTTACATAACGTGCGCCATGGCTTTCTAATAATAAAATAACGATATTTTTGGGTTTACCTTGATAGGAAGCAACATGGTTCGCCAGCGTAGGTTTAACATCTTCAACAAAAGCAGAGGAATCAATATTCATTGAAGCTCTTACTTCCGAAATAATAGTGGCAGGATCCATTTTAGGATAAAAATCTTCGGCACTTTGCTCACTCGTCATTTGTTTAATAGCAAATATTAATGAATAAGCAGAATTCAAGGTTAAATCATTGATTAATGGGTCGCTCGAAAAGGCAACCATTGAAGGGTTTAATGGGCGATGTCCTAATGTTGAACGGCCACCCATCACACACATCGCTACCACAACAATGGCAATAACAGGTCGCCATTGCCAATTAGGATAAGTAAGCCCTTTTGTAACTGAAGCACTCAACTTCCAGCCTATTGTTAGTGCCAACACTGAGGCAAGTGATGCGATTAATAACTCAATTTTATAACCACCCCACAGCATCGAGAGTACTTCTTTGGGATAAATTAAATACTCAATAAACAACCTGTTGGGGCGTAAGTCATATTCAATAATAAAAGCTGGCGTGACCACTTCCATATAAACAATCAACCACAAACCAAAAATTATCCACCCTCTTAATAACCAAATACACACTTGACCCAATACATGTTTACCCGATAGCAAACTCATCAATAATGCAGGTAAAACAAGCAGGTAACTGATTGAAGCAATATCAATTCTAAGGCCACGACTAAAAATACGTAGCCATCCATCTGCCTCGCTCACTCTATCGAACTGCCAAATAGACAAACCTAAACGTGACACGGTAAAGATCAACAGTATGACTAAGCTGGTAATCAAAATGGGATAAATCGGACCTAATTTTGCTTTTAAACGTTGCATTTATTTCTCTTAATTATTATCAGTCGAATTGAAAAACACCGTTTTTTTTCAAAACGGTAGTTAACCTTAACTAACCGGCTTAATGATTTAAATCAATTCAGATAAAAAGTTTACTTCCTTTTAAAACAAAAGGTTGAAAGCTTAGCAGAAGAAAAATAAGATTTAAAAAAAGAGCTTAAGGATTGTGTAAAAGACGTAAAAAATGGCTTTAGCGACAAATGTATGGAAGCACAAAACCAAGCAATAACGGCCAGCAACAGCGCAACCAGAATCAATATTAAAAAATTGAGATAAATAATAAAATAGACAAGAGATGAGAGCGCTTGAAGTACATTCATTGACGCGAGCTTTAGAGTCATTGGATTGATTTTTTTCATTAACATATCTGCATAATTAAATAATGCAGATATCCTATCTTTTGAAACTTAAGGTTTGCTTTAGAAAAACTGAAAGTTCACTGAATACAGGTTAATAACACGCATTTACTACCATTCATTTATTAACATTGGTAATAGTGAAACACTGACAGCCTTTTTAGATATAAAAATGGTTGTTAATTTGGGTAAGGTTTACGTTAACCGTTATCTGTAACAGATATCTTTAAGTCATAAATTTTATGATAATAAAAACCCTGTTAAGCGTTGACTCAACATAGTTATTCACTAACACGGCTATTCATTAACAGGTATTAAGGTAGAATATACTTTTTTAGTCAATTTATAACGTTAAATTTTAGCAATTAACTCCGCTTTTAGTCATTCATCTTTTGTTAATAATTGATATTTTCCTACATAAAGCATTATCCCTTAAATATATTTGATGCTGTAAATCATCGAAAATGGCTCTATCCCTTCTTCTACAAAACGGATATATTCTGCCATCGTGACTGAGCACTTTTTATAAAAAAATTTACCAACACATCCGTTACTAGCCATTCTGGGAAGCCTTTTTCCGACCCGGAGAAGCCAACTACTTCACCGCCATTATTCAGTGAAAATAGAAAAATTTGCCCCCACCTTTCATTGTAAGTTTCTATATTTTAAAGCAAACACTTGTCAAATATTATTAACATCAATATCACAACTCTTGTTTGTTTAATCACCACATATTTAAGTTTTCAGTTATAGTCTTTTGCTTAGCGGACTATTTTAAATAGTTGTTAAAGCACTTATTTCACAACATAAATGACATTATTTAGCATCAAAAAATAATGGCTATTCGCTAAATTTTCAGTCTGATCAGCATTACCGCTATCAGTTTTTTTTGATAAGGGAAGTCATATGAAAATTTCAAAAATGGTTCTGGGTGTTTCATTAGCACTGGGTCTTTCAGTGGCAGCACAAGCTGCAGAAGTAGAAGTATTGCATTGGTGGACTTCTGGCGGTGAAGCTAAATCGATTGCAGAGCTAAAAACAATGTTAGAAGCCAAAGGCCATGTATGGAAAGATTTTGCGGTTGCTGGCGGTGGCGGTGAAAGTGCTATGACGGTGTTGAAGTCTCGTGTCGTTTCTGGTAATCCTCCTGTAGCTGCGCAAATCAAAGGCCCAAGCATTCAGGAATGGGGGGAAGAAGGCGTATTAGCTAATCTTGACGACCTTGCTAAAGCAGAAGGTTGGGATGAACTGTTACCTACTGTTGTTTCGAACACAATGAAATACAAAGGTGAATATGTAGCTGTTCCGGTTAATGTTCACCGTGTAAACTGGATGTGGACGAACCCTGAAGTATTTGAAAAAGCGGGTGCAACTGTGCCGACAACGTGGGATGAGTTCTTTATTGCTGCAGACAAAATTAAAGCAGCGGGCATGACGGCTGTTGCCCATGGCGGACAGCCTTGGCAAGACGCAACAACGTTTGAAACAGTGGTATTAGGTACCGCTGGTGCAGAATTTTATAACAAAGCATTCATTGATTTAGATCCTAAATCATTGAACAGCCCTACCATGATTAAGGCCTTGAAGGTTTTCCATAAAATCAAAGGCTACACAGATGCAGGTTCACCGGGACGTGATTGGAATCTAGCGACAGCCATGATTATTAATGGCGAAGCAGGTATGCAATTCATGGGAGATTGGGCAAAAGGTGAATTCACTGCTGCTGGTAAAATGCCGGGTAAAGATTACCTATGCGTAGCTGCACCAGGTACAACCAACGATTACACCTTTAATATCGACAGTTTTGTGATGTTTGAAGTGGATGACAAAGAACTACAAAAAGGCCAAAACGATTTAGCGAGTACTATACTAAGTCCAGCTTTCCAGGAGATATTCAACCTCAACAAAGGCTCAATTCCTGCTCGTTTGAACCTACCTATGGATAAGTTTGATGACTGTGCAAAAATATCAGCAAAAGACTTTGTAAGAACGGCTAAAGCAAACACCTTACTACCTAGTATGGCGCACGGTATGTCTACCTTCTCTTCTACTCAAGGTGCTATCTTCGACACCATTACTGAGTTTTACAACTCAGATTCAATAACGGCAGAAGCCGCAGCTGCAAAACTAGTAAAAGCAGTCGCAGCCGCTCAATAAAGTCTAATCCTTTAATTCATCCGGTTATCAGCTATTTCTAGTTGATACCCGGCTTTCATTTTAGCTATCTCATTTAGCTATTTAAGAGGATCCATCTTCTTATGAATAAATCCAGCGCTCCCCGTCAATCGCTAGGGGAATTATTACCAAAACTAGTCGTAGCGCCAACCTTTGTTGTGGCAGTGATTTTTATCTACGGCTTTATGTTAATGAATGCTTGGTTATCCTTTAGCTCCTCTCGTATGTTACCAAAGTATGATTGGGCCGGGTTCATCCAATATGAAAAGTTGTTTGCCAATGATCGTTGGTGGGTAGCCGCTGAAAACCTTTTTATATTCGGCGTTTTATTCATTTTAATTTGTTTATTACTTGGGTTATTTATGGCGATTTTTCTTGATCAGAAAATTCGTGCTGAAGGCGCTATTCGCACCATCTATTTATACCCGATGGCACTCTCTTTTATTGTGACAGGTACGGCCTGGAAGTGGATATTGAATCCTGAACTGGGGATCCAACGGCTAGTACGCGAAATGGGGTTTGAATCATTCACTTTTGATTGGTTAGTGAACACGGATATGGCGATTTATACCGTCGTTATCGCAGGTGTCTGGCAATCATCTGGTTTCGTTATGGCACTATGCCTTGCAGGTTTACGAGGCGTTGATGACAATATAATCAAAGCAGCTAAGGTTGATGGTGCTTCAATGCCACTTATCTACCGGAAAATAATTATTCCAGGGTTACGCCCCGTATTTTTCAGTGCATTTATAATACTGACCCATATTGCGATTAAGAGCTTCGACCTAATTATTGCTTTAACGGGTGGTGGGCCTGGATTCGCGACCGATGTTCCCGCTACCTTTATGTATACCTTTTCCTTTACTCGCGGACAAATTGGATTGGGTTCAGCAGCTTCGATGATGATGTTAATGGCGGTTATTGCCATTATCGTCCCGTATCTATATTCGGAGCTAAGGGAGAAAAATAATGAACATTAAAAGAGTTTTGATTTATAGCATTCTAGGCTTTGCTGCCCTTATATATTTATTGCCTCTCGTGGTTATGGTGATCACTTCGCTCAAAGACTTGGATGAAATCCGTTCAGGCACCTTATTATCAATGCCACAGGCATTGAACTTTGATTCGTGGGATAAAGCATGGGGGTCAGCCTGTACAGGAGTAAGTTGCGAGGGGCTCAAAGGCTACTTCTGGAACTCAGTATTGATCGTAGTACCTGCCGTCATCATCTCTACTGTAATAGGTGCATTAAATGGCTATGTACTAACCAAATGGAAGTTTCGTGGTAGCACTCTATTTTTTGGGATGTTGCTGATTGGTACGATGATCCCATTTCAGGTTGTCCTATTGCCAATGGCGCGCATGCTAGGTTTTCTTGGCCTTGCAGGAACCACCTCTGGCTTGATCATGGTACACATCATTTATGGCCTGGCATTTACTACATTATTTTTCCGTAATTATTACATCAGCATTCCTTCAGAATTAGTGAATGCCGCACGTATTGACGGTGCTGGATTTTGGATGATTTTCCACCGTATTATTCTACCTCTTTCAATACCCATCATTGTTGTATCGGTGATTTGGCAGTTTACACAAATATGGAATGACTTCTTATTTGGCGTCGTTTATTCATCAGGAGATTCGCAGCCCATTACAGTTGCACTGAATAATCTGGTTAATACGAGTACAGGTGTCAAAGAGTATAACGTAGATATGGCTGCTGCCATTATTGCTGCGCTACCTACCTTGTTCGTCTATATCGTTGCCGGCAAGTATTTCGTTAAAGGACTCACAGCAGGCGCTGTTAAAGGTTAAAGGACATTATATGCACGCTTTAAAAATACAGAATATTGAAAAAATCTATGGAAAAGTCAAGGTGCTCAAGGGGATTGATTTAGAGATACAACCGGGTCAATTTTTGATTTTAGTGGGTCCATCTGGTTGCGGTAAATCCACCCTGCTTAATATGATTGCCGGTTTAGAACCTGTTAGTAATGGCAATATTTTTATTGGAGATAGAGATGTCACGCATTTAGATCCGAAAGACCGCGATATTGCGATGGTATTTCAATCCTATGCGCTCTACCCAAATATGACCGTTCGCCAGAATATTGAATTTGGTTTAACCATTCGTAAAACGGAAAAATCGGAACAAAAAAAGATTGTAGAAAAAGTGTCAAAGTTATTGCAAATAGAACCCTTACTGGACAGAAAACCCAAGCAACTTTCTGGTGGTCAACGGCAACGTGTTGCAATGGGCAGAGCGTTAGCCCGCGACCCTTCGATTTTCTTATTTGATGAACCTCTATCAAACCTTGATGCTAAGTTACGGGTTGAAATGCGAGGTGAAATCAAAGAATTACATCAGCGAGAAGGAACCACCATTGTTTATGTTACTCATGACCAAATTGAAGCCATGACTTTAGGTGATGTTATCGCAGTGATGAAAGATGGCGAAATACAACAATTTGGACCACCACAAGACATTTATGACAATCCACGTAATCAATTTATTGCCAGTTTCATGGGAAGCCCTTCAATGAATTTTATTCCTTGTCAGGCTGAGAAAGTGAATGGTGTTATACAGATAAGCCTTGAAAGTGGCAATGAGAAAGTGAAGGTGCCAATTAAACAGAATATTAAAGGATTAGAAGCATACGCTGACAAATCTATTATATTGGGTATTCGACCAGAGCAAATTACTCAGCAAGGTGAAGACAAACCCGATAGTGCCAAGTTGAATTGTGATGTCGAGCTCATCGAACCAACAGGCCCAGATACCTTGGTAACAGTGAGAATCAATGGTGTGAAAACGGTTTGTCGTATCCATCCAACTGCTGAAAGTAAAGTCGATAAATTAATGCCATTATTGCTGGATATGTCAAAGGTAGTGTTTTTTGACCCCGATACTCAGGAACGTGTTTATTAATATTAATTGGGTTGGACAATAGAAATCACCCACAGAATTATTGACAGGATCCCAACAGATTAACCCCGTTAATCTGTTGGGATAATACTTATGTTACTTCAATACGCTTTATCAAGCCCTAACTCGGATGCCAGATCGAAGAGTAATGATGAGTTGTCAAAGTTTATGAGTATCCACTACTTTCTCGCTTGCTACTTTCTGTCCACTACTTTTCTATCAGGTCAAATGAGTCGTCTATTATTGGTCTCGATACTCCATCATATAAGGACAATAGGTTTATCCATCAATATAAAGTAACTAGATAAAGCAACTAACCGCGACTCAGGATCCGCATTTAAAACGTTATTAATATGCCCGCAACGCGAGCAATATTTTTATTGCTAATAATTAATTCTTTAACTTGTAAGCAACAACATAGTCACCGATAGTGGTACCGATAGAGCCATGCCCGCCTGCAACTTGAACAACCATTTGCTCACCGTTACTATTTAAATAAGTCATAGGTGTTGCTTGTCCACCAGCGGGCAAACGGCCTTTCCATAATTCATGACCATTAGACATATCATAAGCACGTAAATAGTTATCAACTGATGCAGCCATAAAAACAACACCACCGTCAGTAATGATAGGCCCACCTATTCCAGGCACCCCCATTTCGATTGGCAATTTTAATGGCGTCATATCTTCAATGGTGCCATTTTGATGTTTCCATGCGGTTTTTCCAGTTTTAAGATCTACACCAGCCACATATCCCCAAGGAGGCTGTTGACAAGGAATACCGAGCGGTGAAAGGAAAGGTTTTAACTCGACAGCATAATCTGCACCATCATTTGAATTTACACCTTGTTCACCTTTATTAGCTGACGTTAAATCTAATCCATCTTTTGGGACTAACGTAGATACAAATGCTAAATACAAAGGCATTCCAAATAATTGTTGTCGTTTCGGGTCGACGGCAATACTCCCCCAGTTAAACACACCAAAATTACCAGGATAAATGAGTGAACCTTGTTCAGATGGTGGCGTATATCGCCCTTCATAACGCAACTGTTTAAATTGAATACGACACATTAATTGATCTATGGGTGTCGCTCCCCACATCTCATTCTCTTTTAATGGTTCTGGTTTAAACGATAATGCTGAAGTGGGTTGAGTTGCAGCAGTATAATCACCGGGAATAGCCCCTTGAGGTGCAGGTTCTTCAGTAATTGGAAAAATAGGATCTCCAGTCGCTCTATTTAATACATATATATCACCTTGTTTAGTGGGTACGACTAGCGCAGGTTGAGTACCCGACGCTGTTTCTAAATCCAACAACGAAGGTTGTGCTGGCGTATCCATATCCCATAGATCATGGTGTACAAATTGTTGCACCCAAGCAACCTTACCTGTTGATAGGTCTAAAGCAACCACTGATGTTGCATACTTTTCCTCTGCTGGACTTCGATAAATACCCAGTTGATCAGGTGTGCGGTTGCCCATTGGAAAATAAACTAAACCCAACTTTTCATCCGCGCTCGCTACAGACCAACTGTTAGGAGAGCTAGTCGCATAAACTTCACCTTCACCAATTGGCAATGTTTCATCTGGGTGCCCAGAATCCCAATTCCATTTTAATTCACCTGTTTTAACATCGTAAGTACGTATTACACCCGATGGTGAATTGATGTCGTAATTATCATTAACAGAACCTGATACGATAACTAATCCGCCAGCTATCAAAGGTGGTGACGTAGAATAATAGTACCCAGATTGTGTAAACGGCATATTGTGCATTAAATCTAATTCACCTTGATTGGCAAAATTAGCACAGCGAGCACCCGTTGTTGGGTCAATAGCAACAAGACGCGCGTCAGAAGTAGGTAAAAATAGTTGGGCATCACATAATATCGGGCTTAACGTTTCTGCAGATAAAGTCGATTGTTGAACATTATTGGGTAAATTTTTATCAGCAGGAGGTAAATATGCAACTCCACGACATGTTTGATGTTGGCGCTGACTGTCTTCAGGTACTTTCGCATCATAAACCCATTGTTCTTCGCCAGTATCTGCATTTAAAGCGATAACCCAGTTGTGCGGAGTACAAACGTAAAGCGAATTACCCACTTTGATAGGCGTATCTTCATAAGTGGTTTCACCTACATCATTGGGCCCTTTCAAATCTCCAGTTTGATATTGCCATGCCAACTCAAGCTGATCTGCATTATCTGGAGTGATTTGATTTAATGGAGAGAATCTTTGTCCTAAATTACTGCGACCATAAGCCTCCCAATCATCTGGATTAACGCCGCCTAAATCAGCATTAGCAATACTAATTTCTCGCGATAATTGACCTTCAAGTGTACTTGGGTTGGACATTAGAATAGGAGAGACAGTGACGACTGCGGTAGCTAACCAAACTGGCAATAAAATCAACCAGCCACGACGTTGACGATATTTCAACATAGCGCACCATATTAATGGTATCGCTAAGACTAAGAAAAGCCCCATTCGTGTTGCCAATGGCCACCAATTCATCCCCGTTTCATTAACTGACCATATTAACGTCCCACACAATAGTAATGCATAGATAAAGTTGGCCAATACATTTCTATTGCGTAACAGTAATGATACAGCGATGAGCATTAGCCCCGCGATACAATAATAAAAACTACCATGTAGTAAAATTAACCAACTGCCGCCAACAAATAAAGCTATTCCAATAATGAAAAATAGTCCCGCTAATATGATCATATGATATTCCCTTCCCCTGATTAATATTTTGTATTCTGATCGCTTATTTTTATCTTAGTATGCTCAATATTCATCATTTCACTTTTTGAAAGACGACAACAATATGGTTACTTTCGAAACAATGACCACTCCATGATAGAAAGAAGCGGTACTATTGATGCTTAATGTTTATGTTTCGATGAAGTTATCGTCATACATCAATTGATAAATATGAACTAGAAATTGAATCCATTTTTACTTCCTTGCGATAACCCAAATTGCATGAATGATCCCCGGAATATAACCGAGAAGCGTTAGAACAATATTCAAGACGAATGTCCATGAGAATCCGACTTGTAAAAAAACACCTAGTGGCGGCAATAAAACAGCAAAGATGATTCGAATGATATCCATTGGTTAATCCTTAAAATTAAATGAGTCTTTGGAAGCGGCTATTTCAACAACCTAGTACCAACTTTCCACTGTTAAAATATTCGTGTAACAATTAAAAAAAATCGTATAACAATTAAGGGTGGAGCAAATAGCATGCCACGGATTTACAGAGCAAAAATAGGCGGCATTTTTATGGGAGGAATAGACATAACATTGCGTCAGTAAAGAGCTTTAATAAACAAATTGAAAGATACTATTTCCATTTAAAATAGAAAACAAATCAGTCTAGAGCTAGCGTTTATAGGGGATTTTCACTATATCAAGATGATTAAAGGCTATCATTAGCTCCTCAATAACTTAATACCTTTATTCGTATTTAGATCATTATTTTAAAAACTCAATAGAGCTATTTATTGACTGAAATACAAATTTTTCAAGCTCGGTAAAAGTAACCACACCATGAAAATATTACATTTATAAATAAAAATATTACATTATTCATTCCAATGTATTAATTTTTCTGTAAGCCCTAAATCCCCTCCAACCCTCTGTTTTAAATGATATCAACCAACTTTTTACAACATGGTATTGGTATTGCAAAGCCAAAGTAACTAAATAGCCAGAATAGACCCTACAAATAACAACAACTGGCTAATAGTTATTAATTTATTTGAATAGGAGACAGCATGAATAACAACAATTCACTTAAAAACAATTCACTTAAAAACAAAAGAATAGCCATGATTGCAACCGATGGTTTTGAACAAAGCGAACTACTTCAACCTAAACAAAATTTAACGGCACTTGGTGCAGAAATAGATGTTGTATCAATCGATAACAATCAAGAAATTTGTGGTTGGGATGTCAATAAGTGGGGCGATAAAGTTAAAGTCGATAAACAAATTGGCGACATAACCCTTTCAGATTATGACGGTATTATTTTCCCTGGTGGTCAAATCAACCCTGACGTATTACGCACTAATAAAGAAGTGGTGTCGTTGATTCAAAAAGCAACAAAACAAGACAACATAAAAGTAATCGCTGCTATTTGCCATGGACCTTGGTTATTAGTGGAAGCTGACATCGTAAAAAATAAAAAGGTCACTTCTTTTCCAAGTATCAGAACAGATTTAAAAAATGCAGGAGCACACTGGGAAGATAAAAAAGTAGTCGTAGATGGAAAATTAATTACTAGCCGTAACCCTGATGACATTCCTGCTTTTGTCGATGCGATTGCATACCAATTGACACATTAAATTGTTTACGTAAAAGATAAATAGAGGATAAAACATGAATAATCAAAAAATAATAGTCATAACAGGTGCTTCAAGTGGCATAGGCGCAGCGACGGTTGATAAAGTCATCGAAGCTGGACACAAAGCAGTGATCACCGCAAGAAGCACTGAAAAGCTTAACAAAATAGTACAACGTTGGGGAGAAGATAAAGTATTAGCTGTCACAGCAGATGTCTCTAACTTGGATGAAATTAGTAACGTCATCAATAAAGCCAAAGAGAAGTTTGGCAGAATAGACGTTGTATTTGCCAATGCCGGCATGGGTGCAAGTACACCAGGTATTGAAAATGGCAATCCAGATGAATGGAAAACGATGTTAGATGTCAATATAAACGCTTTACTGTATACCGCTAAAGCAAGCCTTCCTGCACTAAAAGAAACTCAAGGACACTTTATCGTCACTAGCTCCATCGCAGGGAAAATTTCACTTAAAGGTTCAGTGTACGGCGCTTCAAAATGGTTTGCTTATGGTTTTGCGCAAAATTTAGCTATTGAGATGGCAGAATGGAAAGGTCGCTGTACCACCATTTGTCCAGGTATGGTCAACACCCCTTTCTTTGATGAAGCTAAGCCCGACAAGTTAGATCCTACAGATGTTGCAGAAGCTGTTGTTTTTGCCATTTCTGCCAACCCTCGTTGTGATATTCGAGAAATAACACTCATGCCAACAAACTAATTTACGTTATTAATTTGAATTATGAATTAACATTTCGAATTAACGTTTCGGATTTACTTTACGAATTAGATAGTTAGACCTAATTAATTCACTCAATAGGTCTATCAAATCAACATTAAAAACTGAGTAAAATTTTAAAGGACACAACTTAATGAATAACTTTAATAACGTGCACGATTTCTTAAAACAAAATCAAAAGTTGCACTCACGTATTGCAGAATTTTATCAATCATTATCAATGGTGGCTGAAAATCAACGAACAAAGTTATTATTGGATATTCTGATAAAACATGAACTTGAATTGCTCGACTTTGTCAGTGCCTACCTTGATAAAGCATCGAATAAAACTCGAGAAGCATTTATTCAATTTGATCCGGAGCAAAATATTGATTCTTTATTTTCAACTGATTTTAATCATTCGCAAGTGACGAGCGAACAAGTTGAAGCATTAGCAGATCGTTTTAACCAATATTTAACGAGTATTTATCAAGGTATTTCTAAATCAAATGAATCCCAAGAAGTAGAAATATTATTTGATAATCTTCACCAACACACAGAGCAACTAAAGAAACAACTCACCATCGATATCAATGAAATGAATGATATTTAATAGATGCTTATAGGCAAAAACAGTTCAGTTTTTGCTTATTTAATCAAGGCTATGTAAACCATTAATCACCTTTAGTAATAATGACAAAAAGTTTGTAAATTTTACGTGTCAGAACATCTAATTATAGATTAACAGTGATATTTACTACGTTTATATTTGGCATTGTTATTGCTATTTATCAATGAGTTAACGTGTTTAATTGTTAGCCTCTAAACATTAATTTTTTAGCACAAGGATTAAGGACTAGATATGACAGAATCATTTAAATACTCAGGCGGTAAAGGCAAAGGTGGAGAGCTTCATCAATCAAATACTGGTGATTCCCCCACAATGACCACAAGCCAAGGTTGCCCAATCAGTGATGATCAAAACTCTTTAAAAACTGGAGCAAATGGTCCCGTCTTGATGGAAGATCATGTATTAAGAGAAAAACTGTTTCATTTCGATCATGAAAGAATCCCAGAGCGAGTTGTACATGCAAGAGGATATGGTGCGCATGGTTACTTTGAAACCTACGAATCATTATCTGACATTACCAGCGCAGATATCTTTCAGCGAAAAGGTGAAAAAACACCGTTATTTACAAGAATTTCAACGGTAGCAGGTAACAAAGGTTCGGGCGATTTGGCTCGTGATGTACGAGGTTTTGCTGTTAAGTTTTATACTAAAAAAGGCAATTGGGATCTTGTAGGTAATAACATTCCTGTCTTCTTCATTCAAGATGCAATGAAATTTCCCGATTTGGTACATTCTGCAAAAGCAGAACCTGACAGAGGTTTTCCTCAAGCGCAAACAGCACATGATAATTTCTGGGACTTTGTCAGCCTAACACCAGAAGCAATGAATATGGTGATGTGGACCATGTCTGATCGTGCGATCCCTCGTTCATTACGTTTTATGGAAGGTTTTGGTGTGCATACCTTTAAATTGATTAATGCTAAAGGTGAAGAAAAATTTGTTAAGTTTCATTGGAAACCTAAACTAGGCATGCAATCAGTGGTTTGGAATGAAGCACTCAAAATAAACGGTGCAGATCCTGATTTTCATCGAAGAGATATTTGGGAGTCGATCCAAGCGGGTGATTTTCCTGAATGGGAGTTAGGCCTACAAGTGTTCGACCAACAATTTGCTGACGATTTTGAGTTTGATATTTTCGACCCGACTAAACTTATTCCTGAAGAACAAGTACCGGTTAAAATTGTTGGCCGTATGGTACTTGATCGCGTTGTCGATAACTTTTTTGCTGAAACTGAACAGGTCGCATTTTGTACCCAGAACATAGTGCCAGGTATTGATTTTACGCCTGATCCTTTATTACAAGGGCGTAATTTTTCTTATTTAGATACTCAAACTAAACGACTTGGTGGTCCCAACTTTACTGATATTCCGATTAATGCACCAAAATGTCCAATGCATCATTTTCAACAAGATGGACACATGACGATGAAAAATCCAAAGGGTCGTGTTAACTATGAACCTAACTCTTGGGATGCAGATGAAAATAATCCTCGCGCTTGTCCTGAACAAGGTTTTAAAAGTAGTTCAGAGCAAATGATGGGTGATAAAACACGCTATCGTTCTGAAACCTTCTCAGATCATTATAGCCAAGCTCGCCAGTTCTATCTCAGCCAAACAGACGTCGAGCAGGAACACATTCAATCTGCACTAGTGTTTGAGTTATCCAAAGTCGAAAAATTAGCAATCCGGGAACGTTTAGTATCACACCTCATCAATATCGATAAAAAGTTAGCTGAAAAAGTCGCAGCAGGCTTAGGTTTAGAAACCATGCCAGAAGCCGCTGAAGCAGCAAAAGCAACGCGTACCGATTTACCTGTATCAGACGCATTGAGTATATTAAAAAATTCAGTTAACACTTTCAAAGGTAGAAAATTGGGTATATTAATATCGGAAGGTTTTGACGGTGCATTATTTAAATCCGTTACTGATGCATTAGCCGATGAAGGTGCTAGATACGAAGTTATTGCAGCAGAAATAGGCGGTGCTGCTTGTTCTAAAGGTAATCACGTTAAAGCGCAGCAAGCTATCGCTGGTGGTCCATCTGTATTATACGATGCAGTATTAGTGCTAGTGAGTAATGATGGAGCTGACTATTTTGCCAAAGTGCCCGAAGCTAAAGATTTTATCAGTGATGCTTACGCCCACAAAAAATTCATTGGTTATACTCCGCAAGCACAATCTTTACTTAAAACCGTGGGGTTAGATAATGTAGAAGATAATGGGATGATTAACTTAGATGATAAAGCAGCTGATTCATTTATTAAAACACTTCGATCATTACGTTTCTGGAAACGATAAATCAAACATGCAGGTATATCAATAAAAGTACGGTAAATGAATAATAAACGACCGTTAACTCGGTCGTTCTGTCTCGACCAAAGGGGAAAATGATGTCTCATCAACATGGTAAACAAATTAAAAATGACCGCGTTTACGAAGCCTTGATTAACCAAGGAAACAGTAAAGAAAAATCGGCCCTCATCGCTAATGCGCAAGCAAATCCAGAGATGCACCCAGCTAAAAAAGGCGGGAAAGCGCAGCCATATGAAAACTGGAATAAAGCTGAATTGTATAAACGAGCACAAACATTAACCATTAATGGCCGTTCTAACATGAATAAAGAAGAATTAATTGAAGCATTAAGAGCCCATTAGTTAATCGCTCCATGATGTTATTCATCATGCATATTAATGATAGTTTTAAACAAATTATATAAACAATAAAAATAGATCACACAATCCTTTCCATCTTATCAAGTACAATATTGGAGCATAAAACTATGTCAGCATATCAAGGTAGTTTAGGTGTTAATAAAATAGACAACGGTTACCAATTTTCAGTGTGGGCCCCCCATGCTAAGTCAGTTTCTTTAGTTGGTGACTTTAATGATTGGGACGAAGACCGAAATGCAATGCAACAAGCAGATAACGGGATTTGGTGGGTCGATATTTCAACGGCTTCTAATCAAGATGAGTATAAATTTTGTATTGAATCTGCAGATAATAAAAAGAACAAAAAAAATGATCCTCGCGCTAGAAAAATGACTAACAGTGTGGGTAATTCAATCATATACGATGATGATTTTAATTGGAAAATAAGCGACTTTGAGTTACCTCCTGTCCATCAAAGAATCATTTACGAAATGCATATTGGCACCTTTAATCAAATATCAGACGAACGTGGTACCTTTAATTCTGCAATCGAAAGACTGGATGATTTAGTTGAATTAGGTGTCAATGTATTAGAAATAATGCCTGTCAATGAATTCGCTGGCGATATTAGTTGGGGATATAATCCAGCATCCCCCTTTGCTGTTGAAGAAGCCTACGGTGGTCCCGATGGCTTAAAACAATTTATAGATGCAGCACATGAGCGAGGTATTGGTGTCATTTTAGATGTTGTTTATAACCATTTTGGACCGAGTGATTTGGATATATGGCAATTCGATGGTTGGAGCGAAAACGATAAAGGGGGCATTTACTTTTACAATGACCAAAGAAGTTCAACACCTTGGGGCGAGACCCGACCTGATTACGGTCGCATCGAAGTGCGCGACTACATCAAGGACAATGCATTGATGTGGTTAAGAGAGTTTAAAGCCGATGGGTTGAGATTAGATATGTTGCCCTTTATGCGCTGTATTTCTGGGGCAGATAACGGACAAGATGATATTCCAGAAGCCTACGAGCTTATCCAGGATATCAATTCAACCATCAAACATAATTTTCCTAATAAAATCTGTATAGCGGAAGATTTACACAAGCATGATTTCATCACTGATGCAGTAGAACAAGGTGGTTGTGGTTTTACATCACAGTGGGATGCGGAATTTGTACACCCAATACGAGCAGCGTTAACTCACCCGACCGCTGAAGACATAGACCTTGATAAAGTAGTAGGCGCCCTGCTGCATAGTTACAGCGGTAACATTTATTCACGTGTTATATATACAGAATCACATGATGAAGTTGCTAACGGGCAGGCTAGAATAGTAGAAGAAGTTGCACCCGGTAACGTTGACGATGATTTTTTTGCACGCCAAAAAGGAATTCTTGCAGCAACGTTAGTCTTTTCGACGGCGGGTGTCCCGATGCTATTTCAAGGTCAGGAGATGAAAGAAAGTGGTTGGTTTGATGATAATGAAGCACTTAATTGGCACAAAAAAGATCAATTTAATGAATATTATGCAGCCTTCCAACAATTAATTGCATTACGTAAAAATAATCAGGGTAACTCGGCAGGTTTAACCGGTGACCAAACACAAATTATACACCGTGATGACGAGCATAAGATTATTGGATTCAGCCGTTCAAATGGGGTTGCTGATGAAAAAATTAATGTTTACCTCAATCTATCTGATGTTGAAATAGATGAATATGCATTAAGTGAACTAAACGAAGAGGCAACATGTTTATTTGCGTGGTCTGATGGCATAGTGACTGATCAAGTTAGGGTAAATAATGGCACAGTCAAAATACCTAAATACAGTGTGTTCATTTTTTCTAATTAGATAAAGAAAGCAAGCTGGACAGCCATAAATATTTACAAAATATATTACTAATCAATAACGAGTCGTCAAAGTTTATGGGTGTCCGCTACTTTTCTACTTTTTTCTGCTACTTTGCGATAACTATAGATTTTTAGCAATTAACTCCGCTTTTAGTAATCCACCTTTAGTTAGTAATTTAGGAGAAAATTTTGGATTTCTTTTGGATTTAAATGAGTCAAGTATCAACTTAAGTCCATGAGCCTCCAATAATGAGATATTAACCTCAGTATCCATTTCAGCAGATTCGATAAAATCATCAGAAAAACTAGGGGCTATGATCAATACCTGTGCAACTCGTTTCCCTTGATTTTCAGCCCTTGCAACATAAGCTTTGACTTGTCTTGAAGTCGTGGAGTACTTCGCGAAATCTCCATTTTTGCAAGTTTTAGCCTCTCCAATTATGATGTCATTATCACTTAAAGAGATAATAATATCGGCCTTATCTTTGGCCGTGTTCAAGCTTTTCCGAAGATCTTCATCAATGTTTAATTCTAAAATTTCAAATATTGCTTTAGTAACTTCTTCAAATTTAATACCAATTTCGCTTTCTATTACATCTGCGCCAACTTCTTTAAGAGCATTAATATCCCTTCGAGCGAGTGCATCATAATTTTCAATTAACTTGTCAGTTGCATTAGCAAAACTTTCTAGTATAGCTAAGCGAGGATTACCACGTTTAGCTAATCCAATTGCGTCTCTTACATCTCTAATTTCATCATTTGAAAGTAAATATAAAATATCATGAGGTGTGATACTTAAAGCTCTTAATTTTTCAGTATCTACAGTTTCATTAGGCTCAAGCTCGAAAGCTCCTTTAAGAACTTCAATCATACTCGGAAAGTGTTCTTCTAATGTTTTTAAGAGTTGCTTGAAACCGCTTGCACTCAAAGAATCAAACTCTTTATCCGTGGCACTCGATAAAGATGTGAGAATTAAACTAATTCTTTCATCTAATGTTGTGCCTAATTTATCAACATCAATTTCAAGATCATTGATTAATTGTTTAAGACGGTCTTTTCTATGATTTTGGTTATCGTCGACGTTATGCATATCATCGGAGAGTAGTTTTGCAGCGCGAATTCCAGAGTGAATAATCGTATAAATTTTGTCTATACGACTAACCCCCCTAATTTTTCTACCGTGGGCTTTGAGGATATTTGAGAGCTCAGCGTCTGTTAATGTTCTCAAAACTCTAAGAATGTATTTATCAGCTAAATATTTACCTTGAATTTCATTTAATAATGTAACTATTTCATCAGGTATAAAAACCTCTTGTCTTTTTCTACTTATAAATAGCAATCCCATATCTCTAAGGCCATTTAAAGCATCTAAAACACCATTTTGTGGAATGACATCAACAAGATGTTCAATAGCAGCACTTTCATCAGTAGTTAAACTTAATTCCTCTGCAAGTACATTTAATATACTTCTTTCATCATCTGTAACTTTGGCATCTCTATTACTTTTTTCATCATTAAAGTATGCCTCTTTCATACATGCATGATAAATTTTTAATGCTCGGTTTCTTTCAAATAAGCTTCCATCGCTACCTTCTTTTATCGAATTTTGTAATTCATTAGATAGTTTTGTTAATTCTTTCCATTCCTTTGCATACAGAGCTTCTATCCAACTTATTCTCGCTACACAATTACCATCTCTGCTCAAAATATTTATAAGTAAATTTAATTGTGCTGAACTCATCATTATCTGTTCTTTTAGAGAATCTTTAAAGAACTCTCTAACGGTACTGAATAATTGAGTTATTTCACTGCCAGATGCATTCTTTATTTGTCCATCTATATTCTCTATTGTTTTTGCTAACTTTTTATTGTTTTTAGCTGCATCTGTACACATTCGATCTAAGCATGAGATAAATTTAGACTTTTCAACTTGATTAACGATTGATAATACTTGATTGAGTTTCATTACATATCCCTTTGCTTAATTATTAAGTTAACCTATCAGTAAAAATTAATGAAAACAACACATTAAGTTAACAATGAATATATTTTAATTTGATAATGAAAGGGATATCTATTTATTCAAAAATAATTACATTTGGTTAAAGATATAAAAATATTTAGGTAAGGCATTGGACAATTGAACAGGAACAAACCGGACAGGTAAACACTTTTACAAAAAAATATTACTAATCAATAAAGAGTCGTCAAAGTTTATGGGTGTCCGCTACTTTTTGTTATTATATAACATTGTAAAATAACCAATGATTTACTCTATATTGATAATATGCTTTAAATGCAGAATGGATATAGCCATTATTTACAGTCGTTTTCTCATTTATTAAGACCTCTAATATGCCCATAATTCAATAAGGCCACAAAAATGCTTCCGCCAATCGCATTACCTAATAAAGCTAATAAGATAACCGGTGTAATCGTCATTAATGTAATCTCAGGAGACATTAGATAACCAATAAATAATTCTACAGATCCAGCAATAGAATGATGAAGACCACCAATACCGATAAGAAATGTAGCAATATAAATACAAAGAATTTGACTGGAAGTTGAGTGTGTAGAAAGAATTGTCCAAGCACCAATAGCCATTAACCACCCTGCTAATACAGCACTAATGAGTAAACTAGTTGAGTCATACTGTAAAACATGCTCAGCAACTAATAAATATCCCTCTTTAGCATGAATAACAGGTTCGGCAGCATTCAATAAAACTGAAATGGTAAAACCACCGGTCAGATTACCTAGAATAACAATGACCCAAAGTTTTAATGCACCTGCAATATCTGTAGTTCCATCGAGTAAAGGATAAACAGCTGTGGCGGTGTGTTCAGTGAAAAGCTGTGTTCGGCTTAATATGCATAAAACAAAGCCAAGAGGATAAACTAACGCCATAAATACACGATTAATACCTTCCGTACTACCCGCAATACTGGTTATCACCGCGACAGCTAATACTGTAAACCCGATGATCATGCCCGCAGCAACTGAGGATAATAGCAAACCTAAAATAGGCCTCTCTATTTGGCTTTTGCCCTCATGTATTGCAAGTTGTAATATATCGTCAGCGTGCCTGAAGGTACCGTCAATACGTTTTACAATGACTTCTTTATAGTGTTCAGCTTCTATTTTTCGTTCTTTGCCTCTTTCACTATTGCCTTGTTCAATATTATGCTTTTCAATACGTTTTTTAATCTTATCGATATGATGAGTATCACGTTGGTGTGTGGTGTTTTTTTTATTGAGTATCGTTTTATTTGTCATCATTTTACTCTTTTATATTTAAAATAAATAAAAGTTACATTAACAAGAAAAATAACCTAAAGAAGAATAGTAAAGAAGTTAATAAAAGATTGGCAGTCAAAGATGTTGACATTAAGCATCCCTTTTACGCATTAATGAACACGTATTAGCTGAATATCGTTTAAAAATTAATATCTTATTTACGATGTTTTTTAGAAATACTCTTTACAAAAAACAGACATAAAGTATTGTAATTATATGTAAATGAATGGTTTCTCTTTAGTAAATTGGGTTTGTGAAGGGGCAATAGCATCCTTGCCCCTTCAGTTACATGTCAATCAACGTTTCTATAATAGTCATTCAATCTTTATTACATATTACACAACGTCATTTGACATTTAATGGTACCAATTATGCTATAGCTACTTTTATGCTGTAGCTACTTTTTCAGCATTAATACCTTCTAGGATATCTTTAATTTTATCTTTGTTATCGCTGTTGTATTGCACACCGATAAGTATAGAACCTTTCTCGATAGCATTTTCGTAAAACTTAACTTCGTGCTCAGGAATAAATGCACCGATAACAGCACCTAAACTACCGCCTACTGCAGCGCCAGCGCCACCCGCTGCAAATGCTGCAACTAATGGACCTGCAACGAGTAAACCTGCACCGCCTGTTGCAACTGCACCAACAGTTGTAAATCCTGCGATAACTGCTGCTAATATACCTGTAGATGCAGCACCTACCATGCCACCTTCAGCGGCTTTTGTACCTTCATCTACAGCAAAATCATCTATAGAATATGAGTCATTAGCTATTACACTTATGTCATCTTGTTTAACACCAATTGCTTCTAATCTATGAATTGCAGCACTTGCTTTTGATGAATTTTCGAATAATCCAGTAATTACTTTGCTCATAATGAAACCTCTTGTTAGTTAAAAAACTAGCTAATTTATTAACTTAGCTACAGTGGTGTGAGCAATCACTGTGCCAGCATGACCCCCCATGCTTTGAGATATTAAAATAATTATAATTATCAGCAACTTATGTTTAACCCCTTATTATTAGAAATCAATATTTTTGTTGTATTGCTTCATTGGTAAAATAGGTTTACGTGTAAGCTTTACATGAATTATTATAATTATTACACGCTCTATGTTAGTTAAACTGACTCTATAAATTATTAATTTGTTTTAGTAACTTTTACTGTCTTTAGATAACTTACAAATTAACAGATAATTAATAAACAAACCGCGCACAACAGACCGGTCAGGCAAAAACTTTTATAGAAAAAATATCCTTAATCAATAACGAATACATGATAATAAAGCGATTGATTAAAGATATTTACATTGTTTAAAACCTTAATATTTTCATATTTGATGCGCTAGGCTGAGTGTTATACATGCTTAATATTAGCGAGTGCTAATGAGGATATGTTGAAAATTTAGAAATTATGATAGTAATAAATTAATGAGTTGGTCGTCGTAATTGGTTTTTACTGGCTATCCCACATTTAGCGGTATGTTCAGCGAACCAAGCTAACTCGTCTAAAGAGGCCACAGCCCGCTGATAATCCTTTCCGAACGACTGGTTAGTGGATTGGCGAGACTGAGTCATAACAACGACCTCTTAGCATGTAAAACGACATCATTAAAAGATAGAACTGAAAATGTCACTTATCGTACGTCAATGTCCGACTTAATTGCCTTGTTATATTTTTTATACCATAATCTAATATATATTGGTATTAACTAAAAGGGTTTTAACAATGGCTAAAAATACTAGCGTGACTTTAGGTGATCATTTTGATCAGTTCATAAGCCAACAACTTCGCTCTGGTCGCTATGGTTCAGCAAGCGAAGTACTAAGAGCCGGCTTGCGAGTATTAGAAGACCAAGAGAGCAAGTTACAGAATTTACGTAATATGCTAATTCAAGGTGAGCAAAGTGGCACCGTTGACTATAGTTATGACTCGTTACTCGCTGAACTTGATAAAGATAGTAACTAATGAACAAATTCGTATTATCAGCTAAAGCGAAGTCAGATTTAATTAAAATAGCAAAGTACACCCAGTTAACATGGGGACAAGCACAGCGAAATAACTATTTAAAATTACTAGATAACTCATTTCAATTATTAGCAGATGAGCCCAAGCTAGGAATTAACTGTAATTACATTAGAGAAGGTTATAGTAAGTACCCTCAATCTAGCCATGTAATTTACTACAAAGAGCATAAAGCAGATCAAATACTAATTGTTCGAATTTTACATAAAAGCATGGATGTTAACCGTGCTCAATGAAAAAACGCCTCATTAAGACCAAAAATTAGGGTCTCAGGTCCTGACCCCATTCTTTACATGCAGGGTGGTGTGAGACTGGAGGTTATATACCTCCAGCTACCTGATTAGCTTTTGCATAAGTTAAATTTAAAGCATGCATCTTGGTGGTAATTAAAATTCACATCAAAACATATTCCATGCAATATTACTTGATATTCACCTTCCTTTGCCCCTCGTGTGTTAATAACGAACTCTCTATTGACACAAGATACTTCGCCTTCTTCACATGGGGCTATTGTTCCAAAGCAAATTGGACCAATAGGCACTGCTTGCACTGATGGTGTACCATCAGGCAGATTAGCCACCACATTGCCACCGCTATCGGTTATTTCAATTCTGCTAATATTAAAATTATTAAAGCCAATGTTGGAATAACAGTTGCAAATGGATATGCATAGTATTTCAAAGTCATCGGTCTCTAAGCAGTCGCAATCACTATCTCCCCATGAAATAGAGATACATGGTTTTACCTCTGGCGCTGGTACTGTTGTACAGCCATCACCGCAATTACATATTGCTTTTTCTATTAACTTTTCATACAGCTCTGGTGAAGGGAAGCCTCCTGTCTCTGCATACCCCCCAGTAGACGAGCATAAATTCACGTAATCAGCCCATACAATTGTTGGGGATAAACCTGTAACGCCACTACCATTTCCGATTTTATGTGCAAAAACAGTGACATTATGAGAAGTTGCTTCTGTTATTGCACGAGCGACAACATAATCATTTGAAGCCTCTGTGCTGTAGTGTCCCTCTAAAGTGGTGTCACTGATATATAAAATAGACCTGCAGGCTCCAGGCCGCCAATCATAATATTTCGCAATATCTGCAATTGCATCAGCACCCTCCTCACCTGGATAATGTCCAGTCGGCTCATTAAGGTCTTGAAAGTAAACAGCCCCTGCATTCTGAGGTAAAGATTCTAGATACTTTTGGTGTGATTGAGTAAAATTTATCGGATTTCCCAGAGGAGATGTGCCACTGGAGCCTCCTTTCGGCCCGTCAACCCAGAACCAATTATCTCGAATATTTGGTTTACATGTCTCTTTCGCACGCTTAAATCCAGCTATTACTGCTTCGTCAATACCTGATAACCGCGGTGTCATTGTACTGCTTGAATCTATTAACAAGACAAGATCAACATCACCTTTGCTAGATAATTCACCAGAAGGAAAGCAACCGCAACCAGATTCTTTCTCGTTACATGATTTCAGAACATTAACTTTGGCATCACAAGATTTTGCTAAAATTTCATTAATACTTTGATTTTCTGCTTTGCATTTTTTGTTCATTTCGTTCTCCTTTGATTGCTATACCTTTTTGAAAGCTAGCGAAGCTGTAGAATTTTTCATTCTCAGCCGAATTGTATTTATAAAAATACATTCAGCAACATTTAGTTGATGTTAATGTGATTTATTTAGTTTTCAATAGTTGAATGGTTAAACTGAGTTGTAAAGGCGTTTATGAGGCTAATTAGGCTGTGTTGTTGAGGCTAAAGGTTTGCGCTTGGCTTAATGTAAACTATTCCTTAACTTCTCGCCGTTATAAGGAACAGTATGAAAAAAGCAATACATTTACGACTGAGTATTAACTTTATCTTGGCCACGTAGCAAGCAAAGATCAGGACATCCTGACACAGCAAAGATCAGGACATCCAAACTTTATAACTGTAATTTACATAGAAAAAATATATGCACATAGACATTCGCAATTAAACTCCCAGTTTAATCTCACAAACAGAGAAAGAAATGAAGTCTCGCTTTAAATAAAGGGGAGTTTATTGATTTTAAATCGTGAAAAAAATTAGTGAGGCACTAATTAAATGATATGAAGTAAGTAGAGTGAGTAGTCAGTTGTATATTCGTCTTAATTTGTTTTTCCCTGAAATCCATTGCTTACCTGTATGCTCTGCAAAAAGGGCTAATTCCTCTAATGAGCCAATGGCTCCGTGGTAATCTTTGCCAAAGTCGTTAGCTAGGGTAAACCATGTTTCAGTATCTAGACCTAGTGTTGTGAGTAAGGCAGGTACCTTTCCAGAGACAGCCCCGCGCTTATCTTCTCGAATAACACGACCAGTCCAATCAACCAATTCAAGATAATCAATCAATGAAAAACAAATGCCGAATGGATTCTGTTGGTGCTCTGCACCAATGAATTTAACCAGTGGTTTACTACAATGTTCCTGTTTATTTTCAGCATGATGTGACTTGCAATGTATCCGTTCAAATATTGAGGTGTATTCTGATTCCTCAACACTTGCTGACATCTTCGCACGAATGGGATTCAAATCGACATAGGCCATACACGTCAATAGTGCTTTTTCATCAAGTAAGGCTTGAGATTTGAAGCGTCCCTCCCAGAATCGCCCTTTGCAGTTATCTTCTTTGTTGGCTTTACGCGCAATAAACTCATTTAAACAACGCATAAACCACGAAATGCTTGATAAACGTCTTCGCCACTCTGCAATGATAGAAAGCGCCATCTCTTTTTGCGCATCAGAACTTAATTCACCTTTTTGCCAACGCGCAACGATAGGCGATAATGAATATATCGTCGACCAACGTTCACAAATTTCATTATTGGTGAGATTAGCTAATTCACTTTCATTGACATATAAAACAAGATGATAATGATTCGACATGATGGCATAAGCACCAATCTCAATTGAAAAAACATCGGTTAAATAACGTACCCTGTCAATCATCCACTTCCTACGATGTTCAAAGCTCTGCCCTGTATATCGATCATTACCACACAGGAAAGCACGTCGAACACAACGAGAAATACAGTGGTAATAAGGAGTATCTGAAAGTGATATTAAAGAATCTCGTGATTGAGTCATGTAACCTCCAAAGCACAAAAACAACTGGTTATTTAACCATAGGTCAATATCACTATTCAGTCAAAAAGATATGGATGTCCTGATCTTTCCCTTTAAAGAATCTCGTGATTGAGTCATGTAACCTCCAAAGCACAAAAACAACTGGTTATTTAACCATAGGTCAATATCACTATTCAGTCAAAAAGATATGGATGTCCTGATCTTTCCCTGTCCTGATCTTTCCCTGATCTTTCCTGATCTTTTTCTGAACTTTTTGCTGATCTT
>NZ_JACJDP010000041.1:0-37094 GCF_014163575.1 Psychromonas sp. SR45-3 | reverse complement strand
GAAAAATGACTTAGTTCAAGGCGTAAATTGAACTAAATGGTTGTTTCCTTTATGAAAGTTACAACGAAGAAATAAGTTATTTTAACAAGTAAAATAGATCAGTTAATTAGTGTGATTGGTATAATAGACTGCAGATAGTAAAAAGCCTGATATTGAATCAGGCTTTTTTATGCATACCTGTAAAGTATTAACAGATTAAGCGGTTAGGACAAATTAACTAAAAAAGGGTCTCGAGATAACTTTTTACTTTTTTCTGGATTAAACCAAGCCAACTTAGAAGACAATTCAACCACCTCACCTACAATCATTAACGTTGGCCCCTCAAGTCCCCCACCGAGCTTGGATAGCTCAGATAGCGTCCCAGTGATCACTTGCTGATCATTAGTAGTACCTTTGTTAATTAATGCAACGGGTGTATTAGCATCACGGCCATTAACCAACAAATTAGTTTGAATATCATGCGCTTGTAATAGCCCCATATACACAACTAATGTTTGATGTGGAATAGCTAACGCTTTCCAGTCTAATGCTTGGCCATCTTGCTTTCGATGTCCTGTCACAAAAGTAACAGACTGCGCATAATCACGATGCGTTAAAGGGATCCCTGCGTAAGCGCTACAACCAGAGGCAGAAGTAATACCAGGGACAACTTGAAAAGCAACACCCGCTTCTACTAGCTCTTCTAATTCTTCACCACCACGTCCAAATATAAAGGAGTCACCTCCTTTCAAACGCACGACTTTTTTACCCTGCTGTGCAAGCTCCACCAACATTTGATTAGTACGAGACTGCTCCACTTCATGCTTACCTGCCGCTTTACCCACGGAAATTAAATCTGCATCACGGCGTACTAAATCAAGAATTTCTTTTGAAACTAAACGGTCATACAACACCACATCCGCTTGCTGCATTAACTGTAATGCTTTAAGCGTTAACAATGAGGGATCACCAGGCCCTGCACCAACTAAAGCGACATCGCCCTGTGCAACTTCTTCAGTAAGGTTGTCTTCCATCAACTGTTGCGCTTTTTCCGTTTGACCTTTTTGTAATAAACTAGCCAAATCACCATTACCAAACAGTTTTTCCCAATAACGGCGACGTAAAGACTCCTTGGTGATCACTTGTTTCACTCGGTGTCTAAAATCCCCTGAGATCTTTGCTAAGCGCCCAATATGCATCGGTAATAAAGCTTCTAAACGTTCTCTTATTAAACGTGCTAATACAGGGGCTTTACCGCCACTAGAGATTGCAACAACAATAGGAGAACGGTCAACAATAGACGGCATAATGAAACTACATAAGTTAGGTTCATCAACAACATTCACTAAGATCTGTTTTTGTTCGGCTAATTTCGCAATATGCTCATTCACATGATGCTGATTGGTAGCAGCAATAACTAACCATTTATCAGTGATAAGTTCATCATAAAAAACTTCTTTGATAATCGTTAACTGATTATTTTTAGCTTTCTCTAATAATGAATCACAGACTTCTGGTGCACAAACAGTAATTGATGCATTAGCTTTTAATAATAAATGCACTTTACGCGCTGCAATATCACCACCACCCACAACAAGGCAATGGCGGTTATTAAGTTTGGTAAAAATAGGGAGATAATCCATGTAAATCTCAGGGGTAATGAGTCAATACAAACACTATAAAGAATAATTCATACAAGATAAAATATTTAAAGCACATTATTTATGACGTTTATGTATATACCAAGAGATTACATCATCAAATTAACGCTGTAGCGAACACTGTTGTTATAATATATCGACACAATCTAGTTAAGAAGACTAATAAAACCGCCCTAACCAAGAGGTTATTATTAGTCAGGACTATAAGTTTTTATATTAATGCCCAATTAAGATTTGATCAGCGCGCGAACACCATCGTGAATAGTAAATATTCCTTCGATATTATCTCCATCAAGCACAGGTAAGCAGCTGATATCATGGGTCAACATCAATGCGAGCGCTTCTTTAACTGACACGTCAGGAGAAACAGTAATTGGACTGCGCGTCATCACTTGGTGAGCGCGACGTTGCATCGTTTCAGTATCACGTGCTAACTCTGATTCTGTATACAAATAGGGGCTGAGTATTCGCAAAATATCACGGTCAGATATGACACCACACAATTTCCCTTCTTCCACCACCAATAAGTGATGAGACCCCAATTGCGATAATATTTCTTGGATCGCAGGAATACGATCATCCATTTCGATTGTCACTACGCGAGCGGTCATTGCTTCTGCAACTTTCATATAGCGATCCTTTTAAAAATTAATTCATTATCTAATTATAGGCACAAAAAAGGCCAGCATAGCTGACCTTATCAATAATAATGCACAAAAACTAAAAGTAGATTAGTTATTTATAAAATCAACACCTTCTTGGATGTCTTTGTTAAGTGTTGCTAACATATCGTTTTTAGCTTTTTCTTCAAAAGCTGATAATTTACCGTATGATAAAATCTCAACGACACCGTTAACACCTAAGCGTACGGGGTGAGCGAAGTAAGAAGCATCGCCGCCATCAATATCAACGTATGCGTAATCTACAACGTCTTCACCTTGTAAACCTTTAACTAAAGATAAACAAAAACGAGCTGCAGCAGCACCCATAGATAAAGTAGCAGAACCGCCACCAGCTTTAGCATTTACAACTTCAGTACCCGCATTCTGGATACGTGGTGTTAAAGCAGCAACTTCTTCTTCAGTAAACGAGACACCTTCAACCTGAGAAAGAAGTGGTAAAATAGTTGTACCTGAGTGGCCGCCAATTACTGGAACTTTAACTTCAGCAACGTTTAGGCCTTTAAGTTCAGCAACAAATGCTTCACTACGGATAACATCAAGCGTAGTTACACCAAATATACGGTTTTTATCGTAAACACCTGCTTTTTTGAAAACTTCTGCAACAATTGGTACAGTGCCGTTTACAGGATTAGTGATAACACCAACTAATGCTTTAGGACAGTTAGCAACAATACCTTCAGCTAAAGTTTTGATAATACCAGCATTCACTGCGAATAAATCAGCACGGTCCATACCTGGTTTGCGTGGCATGCCGGCAGGGATAATGACAATATCAGCACCTGTTAAAGCAGCGCCTAACGCATCAGCACCAAAACCTTCAACTTTAACTGCTGTTGGGATATGTGATAAATCAACCGCTACACCAGGAACAACTGGAGCAACATCGTATAATGCTAGCTCAGAACCAGCTGGTAGTTGAGTTTTTAATAATAATGACAACGCTTGACCGATACCACCTGCAGCACCAAGAACAGCAACTTTCATATTTTTCTCCAGTGAAATAAAATGTTTAAGTATGTATAGCCGTTACCAATCAAAATGCTTTATTTTGCATTTGTAATGATAATGGAAATAAGATTAGCCTTGTCATTCTAAAGTGAATAAATACGCAAGTGTGAAATATGTTAAGTAATTGTGAGCAATGTAAAAAAGAAACGCCTTTTATTTTCTATAAAATGCTGATATTAAAACTTTAAAAATTAATAATAAGCGCTTTGAATAATTAATGATAAAAATTTTGAAAGGTAATGATAAGCACTCTAAAAACTAATAATAGAGGCTATCAAAAATTAATTAGGAAAGTATTGCTGATAAATTTTGGCATAAGTACCATTCTCAACAATAAGTTTTAATCCAGCATTTAAACGTTCACGTAACTGATCATTACCTTTTTTTACCGCAATACCGTAACCTTCAGAAAACTCTTTAATAAAGACTTCTTCAGTGCGGCTAATCACTAATGAACCGCCTGTCTCTTGTTGGCTCGAAAGTTGTTTGCTTAAAAAGTCATTAACCACAGCAAAGTCTGCAAAAACGGCATCTATTCGTTGTAACTTTAAATCTTCTAATGCAGCTTGAGATGAAAAATAAGGCACGATGTAACTATTTTCTCTGGCAAATTGAATCAAGTAATTTTGATTCGAAGTATTTGCCTGTACGCCGATGAATTTCCCAGAGAGTGAAAATTGCCCCTGCAGCGGCTCTTTACTGATAAAAACTGGGGGCACTTTATAATAGCTATCACTAAAGTCGACGGTTTTTAAACGTTCAGCAGTAATATCTAATGCGGCAATAACAGCATCATATCGGCCAAAAGGTAAGGTTAGTAGCAAACCATCAAAGCGGTGATGCTCAAAACTGCATTGCAAATTAACTTCGTGGCAAATTGCTTTAGCAATATCAATATCAAACCCCTTAATTTCTTTATCTTTTGACAGGTATTCAAAGGGATAATAATTACTATCGGTAGCAAATTTAACCTGCATCTGAGGAAGGATCTCAGCGCTTATTGCAGTAGTAAAGAAAAACATAATAAGCGCTAATAGGCGAGCAACAGAGATCATAATGGATCATCCTTGGGATTGGCAATTTATTGCGAATTTTAGCAGAAGTACCAGCAATAAAGTAGAGACTCTCAATGTAAATAGAACCGCTTAGTCAAAAACGAATAAATATGCAGAAAAAGTGACATTTAATCTATTAACCTACGGTGCATTTAGATTAAGATATGGCTTTTATTATAATGCAATTATGGAATTAACAAATGCGACAGACCTCTGAACTAATGGACTTCTTTAAAGACTTGCTTAAAAAAGAACATTTAAGCTCGCAAAGTGAGATTGTCGATGCCTTGATCGACGCTGGATTCACTCATATTAATCAATCCAAAGTATCCCGCATGTTAAGTAAAACAGGGGCGGTACGTACACGTAATGCAACGGGTGAAATGGTCTATTGTTTACCTGCAGAACTAGGTATTCCTACGACCACCAGCCCACTTAAAAACTTGGTTGTAGATATCGATAGAAACGACAGTTTAATTGTTATTCGTACTAGTCCAGGTGCGGCACAACTGATCGCTCGTTTATTAGATTCGATGAGTAAAGCGGAAGGTATTCTAGGGACGATAGCCGGCGATGATACTATCTACATTGCACCAAGCAACACGCAAAAAATAGAAGAAACATTGGCTGTTGTGCACAAACTATTTGATTAAAGTAAACATTACTATTGATTTAAAGTGAAATTAGGTCTTTTATCAATCTGAACTCAAGTAATAAGCAACTTGTATTCAATTAAGTATTCATGAATAAAAATGACGAGGGAGGCAATGCCCTCTTCCTCGCTTATTCGAATATTTATCTACTCCCTGAAACGAGAATAAATAAGGGTGCTAACCATAAACTATACAGGTAGGTGATTATGCTGATAGTTAATAATAAAAAGTTAAAAATAAAAAAACTGCATGCTTTTACATTAATTGAGCTGCTGATAGCGATTGCTATTTTAAGCCTATTAGCAGGCATCGCTTATCCCTCCTATCAAGGGCTTGTTATAAAAACACGACGAGCAGATGCTCAAAGCGAACTGATTAAAGCACAAATCGAACAAAGCAGTTTTCGTATTACTCACCCGACCTACATCTCAAATGCATCCTCTGCGGGTCTACCTTCAAATAATCAGTACTATACTTTTAGTATTGTATCCGCCTCTACACACACCTATACGCTAAAAGCCGAAGCAAAAGCCACAGGTAGTCAAATCAATGACGAAAACGACTGTCAAACGCTTTACATAGACCAGAGCAACACCAAAACCAGCGATGGTAACCAACAAAATAATGCTTGCTGGAACAATTAAAAGCATTTATGACTTCAATTCTACTTCTAGGTAAATTCAACTTATAGGATCAACAATAAATCGTATCACGGCAATGCTGAATATTCAGAGAGCCTAAGCGTTTTATAAAGTGATGTTTAGCAGGTAAGATTTAGAGGCGATGTTTAGTCGGTAATGCTGCAGAGTAATATTAAAATAGGAAGACTTAAAAACGGCTACCTAGATACTTGCAAATAGTACCTGTAAATAATGTTCTGCAGGTTTTCTCCCTACAGAACATTTCTTAATAGCCTTTTAACAGCTAACTATTTATTATTAAGTCATCATTAATAACGACCTAAAAACTCTTTTTGGTTCAAAAATTTCAATGGTTTGCCTAATACATGCTGATAAATAACGTTATAGGCTAAAACACTTTGCACATAGGCACGTGTTTCATAATAAGGAATGGTATCTACCCAGCTATCTATTTCAATTCCAATATTGCCATTTTTCTTGTCCGGCGTTACCCATCTATCAACTCGATGCGGGCCAGCATTATAGGCTGCGGTCGCTAACACACGATTACCGTCATAGCGTGTTAATAGGCCATTAAAGTAAGCCGTACCTAATTGTACGTTAAGCGCACCTTGGTTGAGTTGTGAGACTTCATTATATTCAGTCAGCTCAATTTTACGCGCCGTTTCTTTTGCAGTTTTAGGCATTAATTGCATATAACCACTTGCGCCAACAGGTGATTTTGCATATTCATCAAAACTACTTTCACGACGAGTAATGGCATAAATATAGGTATCTTCTAAATCATATTTATTAGCCGCTTGTACAAATATTTCTGGTTTTGCCGTTGGGAAACGAATATTGAGTGCATTCCAACTTTTAGAGTTAATACTCGCTAACACGGATAAATGCGCCCAACCTTGGTCATAGGCATATAATCCTAACTTCTGTTGAATCTTCTTGTTTTGTGTATTTAAAAGGCGTTGCCACTGCCTTTTAGCCTGTATGCTCAGTTGATGAAATAATAACTCATCAATCACTGCCAATTCCCCACCTAAAGCGTTCAAGCTATCCTTTTCTTCAACAATAGTTTGTGCATTAAGAGAGAAATTCAAACCTAATTTTTGAGATGCCATAAAACCATGGAAATTACGATTTTTTGCCACTTTTTCATAAATAGACTTTGCTTTATCAGCTTCCCCAGCTTGCTCTAATACTTTAGCCTGCCAATATAACCATGCAGATGAATAACGTTTTTCATCTGGTAGCTTAGTTAACCAGTAACCGATACTTTCCCAGTCACTACGTTTAATAGCATAACGGATGCGCTGTTCAACTAAAGACGCATTGTTTAATGATGGTAATTCTTTGTCTAACCAAGAAAAATAATTGGTTTTATCACGCTGTACAATAAGGGTCGCAAATTGCTTTTTGATGGCTAGATTTTCATTAGCGGTAAATGCAATTTTTTTACCAAACTGCTGGTAAGCTAGCATCGCTTTAGCTAAGTCTTTTCGCGCTAAGCGTTTAATACTCGGCACTAAAAAACGATAACTTTGGAGTTCTCGAGAAGCAAAAAGCTCACTGTCTAATAAGCTTTTAGGATCTTTATGTAGTTCATATAATTGAGTTGCTAAAGCTGCTTTATCTTTATCCATTCTGGCGGTTAAAAAACGCATCAAGCCCTGTTTGTTTTTTACAAAAGCCAAGTTAAATCGCTGCCAGATATCTTCTTGTGTTAAGTTTTTGTGCGCTTGATAATAAACATAAACATCATCACAGGCATTCGGTAACGAAGTACTAGATAACCAATATTTTTGTGCATCCGGCCACGCTTTTTCGCTTTGTCCCGTCACAATAGAAGCTTGCAGGTAATAACACTTTAAAACGCGATTATTTGGCATTGTAGGGTAAGCGGTTAAAAACTGTTTCCAATTTTTTTGCTTCGCTAAATAAAAAAGATAAGAGCGCTGTAAATCATCACTGACCACTTTGCCTTTATGCGTTTTAATGAAGTTTAAAATATCGGCATCACTGACTGTCGACATATTCGCATTTAAATAATTGTACTGGGCCACATAAGCAAGCGGGTAATCAGCAATATCATTAATATTCTGATTGGCTTTTTGCCACTGTTTTTTCTCTTGTAAGTCTAAGGTATCAGTAAAAATATTACGCTGAACATCTAAACTTAGGGCGCTGGCGAAGTTTGATGCAGAAAACAACAAACAGCCTAAAATTAATTTTTTCATAACACCTCAATGGAAACAATAAATGGGCTTAATTATGTGTACATTGATTGTACACATAATTAGCTGCCTATGATCTTAGCAATCTTTTTACAAATTTAACGCTATTTTTACAATGTTAACTATCTTTTCATAGAATAGTCGAAGATATCAACTCTTGTGTATAAGGATGCTTTGCTTGCGCAAATAACTGTGAAGTTACCCCTTGCTCAACAATTTCACCGGCTTTCATCACTAATACACGATGACTGACGGCTTTCACCACCGACAAGTCATGACTAATAAACAAATAACTTAATGAAAGCTCTTGCTGCAGCGCTTTCAATAAATCAATAATTTGTTTTTGAATACTTCTATCTAATGCCGATGTAGGCTCGTCTAACACAATCAATTTTGGTTTTAGAATCAGTGCTCTTGCAATAGCAATACGTTGACGTTGCCCACCTGAAAACTGATGTGGATAACGACTTGCCGCACTTTGCTCTAACCCAACTTTAGTTAATACTTGGGCCACTTGTTGACTTATTTCTTGATCACTTAACTTTTGCTGATGATTAAACACATGCATACCTTCAGCGATAATATCCTGCACCGACATTCTTGGGCTTAAACTCGCATAAGGATCCTGAAATACAATTTGTAATTGCTGACGCAAAGCCTGTAAATCATTTTTAGCCAATAATTGAACATTTTTCCCCAAGTAAACAACTTGCCCTGTACTTTCATTCAATTGCAATATTGCTTGCGCCAAGGTGCTTTTCCCTGAACCACTTTCACCGACTAAAGCGAGCGTTTCACCCTCGTGTATTTTTAAGGATACATTTTTAACCACTTGTAACGACTGTATCGTTTTTCCCCAAAAGTTCTTTTTCATTGCGAAACTAACATTAATATCATGTGCTTCAAGAATCACGTTTGCATCAATTAATGCTGGCATTTGCCCTGTCGGTACCGCATTTAACAGCTTTTTTGTATAGGCATCAACGGGCGATTTAAACAGCCTGTCTGTTTGCTGATACTCTACTTGCTTGCCTTTACACATAACTAACACATGGTCAGAGAATTGACGCACTATATTCAAATCGTGCGTAATTAATAAAATCCCCATATTTAAACGCTGTTGTAGCGATTTTAATAATCGTAAAATTTGTTTTTGAATCGTTGCATCTAACGCAGTAGTAGGCTCATCAGCAATTAATAAATCTGGTTCATTAGCTAATGCCATAGCAATCATCACACGTTGTCGTTGCCCTCCCGATAACTCATGAGGATAAGCATTTAAACGTGATTGTGGGTTTTTGATCCCCACTAATTCTAACAACTCGATAATACGTAATTGTGCCGCTTTGCCCGTTAGTCCCTTATGAAGCAATAAAGTTTCTGCAATTTGTTTTTCAATATTGTGTAAAGGATTCAAGGAAGTCATCGGTTCTTGAAAAATCATACTAATTTTATTGCCGCGCACCGCTTCTAGCACCTTCTCCGATTTCCCCATCAATGACTGCCCTTGAAAGATAATATCGCCCGTTGGATGATGTGCATGTGGGTAAGGTAGCAATTGTAAAATCGATAGGGCTGTTAACGACTTGCCAGAGCCACTTTCACCCACAATCGCTAATGTTTTGCCTTGTTCAAGACAAAAACTGACGCCCGAGACTATTTCCTGCTCTGCAAAACTTACTGACAAATCATCAACTTGTAATAAATAACTATCTTTACTCATAGTGTTTTCCTCGGATCAAAAGCATCACGAGCAGCCTCGCCAATAAACACTAACAACACCAAAATGCTTGATAGTGAAATAAAAGCAGTAATGGCCAACCAAGGAGCGTGTAAGTTTTCTTTACCTTGAGAAATCATTTCACCCAATGAGGCAGAGCCTAAAGGTAGACCAAAGCCTAAAAAGTCTAAGGATGTTAAGGTAGTTAGTGCACCAGTAAATAAATAAGGCATAAATGTTAGCGTCGCTATCATGGCATTCGGCAGAATATGCTTAAACATGATTTTACTGTCCTTTACACCTAGGGCTTTGGCTGCTTTAACGTAATCTAAATGACGTCCACGTAAAAATTCAGCACGCACCACGCTGACCAAGCTTGGCCAACTAAATAAAATCATCAACCCTAATAACCAAGTAAACGTAGGTTCAACAAAACTGGCTAAAATAATCAGCATAAATAACATCGGCAAACCTTCCCAAATTTCTAATAAACGCTGCCCTATTAAATCAATTTTGCCACCATAATAACCTTGAATAGCGCCAACAATCACACCTATCACAGAGCTTACAAGCGTTAAAGATAAAGCAAAGATCACCGAAATACGAAAGCCATAAACCAGTCGCGCTACGACATCTCGACCTTGGTCATCGGTGCCTAACCAATTTAAAGCATCCGGCTCAGAAGGTGCAGCACTGGTTAGCTCATAATTAATTGAATCATAATAAAAAGGAATTAACGGCCAGATCATCCACCCTTCTTTATTAATTTGTTGCACCATATAAGGGTCGCGATAGTCAGTAGTGATATCAAAATCGCCACCTAAGTCTTGCTCTGGAATATCTTGTACGATTGGGAAATACCAATTCGACTGATAGGACACCATGATCGGCTTATCATTCACCCAAACTTCTGCCACTAAACTTAATAAAAATAAAAAGCTAAAAACCCACAGCGAGTAATAACCGCGTTTATTAGCCTTGAATTGCGCCCATCGTTGATGATTACTTGGATTCTTTTTAATACGTTGCCAAGCGAGTAATAAAGACATTATTGCCCCTCAAATGTAATACGTGGATCAATCAAGGTATAAGTCACATCACTGACTAACTTAAGCACTAATCCTACTAGGGTGAAAATATACAAAGAACCAAATATAACTGGGTAATCACGTGAAATGACCGCTTCAAAACTTAACAATCCTAACCCATCTAAAGAGAAAATAACTTCAATGAGCATTGAACCAGTAAAGAAAATGCCGATTAGAGCAGCCGGTAACCCCGCTAACACCAACAACATTGCATTACGAAAAATATGCCCATACAAAACACGGTTTTTAGAACAGCCTTTGGCGCGCGCTGTGATCACGTATTGTTTGTTAATTTCGTCCAGGAAGGAGTTTTTAGTCAGCATAGTTAACGTAGCAAAACTGGCTAATACGCTGGCAAAAATAGGCAACGTCAAATGCCAGAAGTAATCTTTTATTTGCCCAAACCAAGAAAGCTGCTCGAAATTATCCGACGTTAATCCACGTAAAGGAAACCAGCTATAATAAGAACCGCCAGCAAATAAAACCACAAGCATAATGGCAAAAATGAACGCTGGAATAGCATAACCGACCGTCACAATCGTACTTGTCCACACATCAAAACGACTGCCATGTGCAGTGGCTTTTTTAATACCTAATGGAATTGAAATAAGATAGGCGAGCAATGTCGTCCATAAACCTAAAGAGATGGATACCGGCATTTTCTCATAAATTAAATCAATCACGCTTTTATCGCGATAAAAACTATCACCGAAATCAAAATTAATATAACGCCAAAGCATTGAAAAATAACGTTCATGCAATGGTTTATCAAACCCATATAACTTCTCTAACGCTTCAATATATTCAGGATCAACTCCCTGTGCGCCACGATACTTACTATTACTTGAACCTTGTTTTATTTCACTATTAGTACCGGAAGTCACTCGAGAAGTCGCGTCGGAATCAATACCTTGATATTGAGCAATCGCTTGTTCAACGGGGCCACCTGGAGCAACTTGTACGATGAAAAAATTTAACGTCATAATGCCAATCAGCGTTGGAATAATCAGTAGTAATCTTTTAAATATATATTGATGCATTATTGACTTCCTTCGCTATTAGTCACGTCAGAGGAAGCTTTTAGCCACCACGTATCTAAGCCTAGAGCATAATACGGGGCAATTTTAGGACGAGAGAATTTATCCCAATGAGCAATCCTATATGCCGGTAAATACCATTGCGGAATAACCATATGTTGCGATAATAAAACACGATCTAGGGCTTTAGTGGTATTCACCAATTGTTCGCGCGTGGTGGCCATAATAAGCTGCTTTGTTAATGCATCAATCACGGGAGAACAAATACCCGCCCAATTAGAAGTGCCCACATCATTGGCGGTATCACATCCCCAAAAGCTAGCTTGTTCATTGCCAGGTGAAATGGATTGCCCTTTACGTAAAGACAACATATCAAACTCAAAACTATTTAAACGATTAATGAACTGAGAAACATCAACTAAACGAATATCTGCTTTGATACCAATACGTTGTAAATTACGACGAAAAGGATGAATAACACGTTCAAAGTCTTTGCTATACAGTAAAAACTCAAAACTTAACTGTTCACCTTGTTGGTTTTGCATTTTGCTATCTTTTAACTGGTAACCTGCTTCGGCCAATAACGCCACTGCCTCACGCATTTGCTGTCGAACATTACCATTACCGAATGTTTTATTGGTTTTTATCGGCTCAAAAACAGATGTCGGAAGTTGTTCTTTATAAGGTAATAAAATAGCTTGCTCTGCAGGTGAGATATTAGTTTGGGTTGCTAATTCTGAACCAGAGTAGAAACTATCAATACGTGTATAGGCATCATAAAATAATGTTTTATTCGCCCATTCAAAATCAAACAATAGCGAAATGGCCTCCCTTACCTTGGGATCTTTAAACTTATCTCTTCGTAAGTTAAACCAAAATCCTTGCATGCCCTGTGGTGTTTTGTCTGCAATCGTTTCTAGTATAATTTGCTGTTTATCAAATTGCTCCCCTACGTAACCTGTAGACCAACGTTTTGAAGAGGTCTCTAAGCGATAATCAAAGGCGCCAGATTTAAAGGCTTCAAAAGCCACAGCATCATCACGGTAATAATCGACAATAAGATGGTCAAAATTATGGCGCCCTTTATTAACGGCGAGGTCTTTTCCCCAATAGTCTTTAACACGTTGAAAAACAACCTGCTTGCCAGCATCAAAACTTTCTAATTGATACGGCCCCGAACCGAGTGGCACAATCAACCCACTTTTAGAAAAGTCGATATCTTTCCAAAAATGCTCGGGGAGAATCGGGAGCTGCCCAATAATTAACGGTAATTCACGGTTCCCCACTTCTTTAAAATGAAAGGTGACCTGCAATAAAGCATCAACGGTTACATTTTCAACACCTGCATAATAGGAACGAAAATGCGGTGCGCCTTCATTCACTAATAAGTCAAAACTAAACTTCACATCACTGGCGGTGATCGCCTCACCATCTTGAAACGTCGCTTTCGGGTTAATTAAAAAACTAACAGAACTAAAATCATCTGCGACCTTAACCTGTGAGGCAATTAAAGCATATAAGCTAAAGGGTTCATCGGTTGATTGTTGTAGTAACGTATCATAAATACGCGTTATGCCAGCGGCTGCATTTCCTTTAACAATAAAAGGGTTTAATGAATCAAAACTGCCAATGCTCGCTTGTTTGAATACCCCGCCTTTAGGTGCATTCGGATTGGCATATTCAAAGTGTTCAAAATCAGCATCATACTTAAGGTCTCCATACATGCTAATTGCATTATTCCATGCAGCACTTTGAGCGCCAATGCTCGCACTAAATAGCATATAAAATAGACAGATACGTATAAGCTTATTAATCATAATAGAAAAACCAACACCGGTTAAAAAATATAGGAGCAGTAAAGATAACAAATGCTTAGTTTAATAAAAGGTTTTTAAATGAAAAAACAAGATATAAAAAAGGGTGAACTAAATCGCGGAACTTATTCACACCAAAGTGGACTAACTTTTAGGTTTCAACAAGTAAAAGTTGAAATTTTTTTAAGAAAATATGGTTAGGTCAAAGAATTACTTTGTTTATCTAAAAGGGCTATAAAGTGTGATCTAAGTCGCTTTTAATTTACAGTGAAAAGCCTAATCTATTTATGAACACAACAAGTGTTACAACAAAAAGGTGTCCTATATGAGAATTGAAATTACTAGCAAACAAATGACTATCACAGACACAATGCGCGCAAAAGTAGAGGAACGTTTTGAAAAATTAGAAAAACTACAAACTTCTCTTATCAATCCCCATTTTATTATCACTAAAGAGCCTAAAGGCATGAAAATTGAAGGTACTATTGGTGTACCAAACGGTAAAGTTTTTGCTCATGCCGAGCATGATGATTTATATGTTGCCATCAATCAATTATTCCAAAAAATTGAACGTCAACTGAATAAACATAACCATAAAGATGAAGCAAACCGTGCCAAGAATAATGGTAAAGACTTATGTCGTAACGGAGAAATTTCAGGAGAGCCTATTGAAGAGCCAGAAGTTGAAATTGAATCAGATGCTGAAATCAAATTAAATAAAGAGTTTGCTGCATAATTGTTATTAACAAGATGGATTAAAGTAGCTAGCTTTAAATAATCTTTAAACAATTAAAAAGGTAAATAAAAGGAGGTTAAACACCTCCTTTTTCGATCCTGCCAATTAATAAACTAACTTAAACACTAAATCTAACTGCTAAACCTAATAACCAGTCTCAATAACTAGAACTAATCAACGAGCCTAAACAAGCCTAATAATTAAACCTAGCATCTTCAGCGAGAAACTAGGCCTAATAACTAATTCTGATAACTAGCCTCAGCACAAAGCTTAATAAACAAGGCTAATTAACGAGTGCAGATATTGTATGCTATGACTTACTTTCATAATGACGATTATCGTGTACTTGCTGAAGCATCACTCTGCTTTCATCAAGGAACAACGTAGAATAGTCACCCATCCAATTGGTCACAGATTTAAAGCGGTCAATAAACGCTTCACGATTATTTGCTTCCAATAACTCAATCGCATCCGCAAAATGTTTATGGTATTGCTTGATCATGGTTAAGTTACTTTTTTGCGACAAGATAATATCTGCATATAAAGCAGGCTCTTGTGCAAATAAGCGCCCTACCATGGCTAGCTCTAAGCGATAAATAGGTGAGCTTAAATCTAACAGTTGCTCCAAATCAGCATCAACTTCTTGCAAATGTACACCGTACACAAAACTTGTAAAGTGACGTAATGCTTGGATCAAGGTCATTGACTGATCATGTGTTGGTGCCGCAACAGGGTACAAGTGTGCCCCCCAAATTTTCATTTGGTCAATCAACCATTGATACTTCTCAGGATCACGACCATCACAGTACACAATCACTTGCTTTGCAAAGCTTGATATATCTGGGCCAAACATTGGATGTAAGCCAACCACTGGACCTTTATGGACCGCTAACATCTCAGTTAAAGGAGAATCCTTAATACTGGTGATATCCGTTAAAATACAATCTTCAGGCAAGAAGGTAAGCTGCTTGATCACATCGACAGTGACATCAATTGGCGATCCCACAATAACCAGCCCTGCTTTACTACAAATAGCTTCAGCTTGATCCCAATTACTGCGGCCTAGAATATCAACGTCATAGCCAGATAGTTTAAACATTTCAACAAAACGCTGGCCTAATAAACCATTACCACCAATGATAACAATACGCTTCATATCAGGATTAACAGTTTTAAAGCCAGTATCATTTTCACTAGCATAAGACTCACGCATGGTACGGCGTAAAATATCTTCAATAAGATTGGCTGGCACACCTTTTTGCTCAGCTTCTTCACGACGTTTAGCTAACATCGCGGCTTCGCGCTCTGGCACATAGATAGGCAAGCCATGCTTAGTCTTAACTTCGCCAACTTCTCCTACAAGGCGTAAACGCTCCGCTAATAAATCAATGATTTGCTGATCAACAGCATCAATCTGATCTCTTAATTTAGTTAAAGGCATAATTTACTTCTTATCTGTTTTTGATCGCATCTTTTAACAATGCAGTCGCTTCACTCAATAGCTCACACGTTGTTTGCCAATCGATACATGCATCTGTTACTGATACACCGTATTGTAATTGCTCTGCAGGTAATGATGCGGGTTGGTTACCAGCATTAATATTACTTTCTAACATAATACCTATGATAGATTTATTACCTTCAACAACTTGGTTGAAAACATTTTTTGCAACTAAAGGCTGTAATTCATGATTTTTACTAGAGTTTTCATGGCTACAATCCACAATTAAGATATCTTCCATCTTAGCTTTTGATAATGCTTGTTCTGCTAATGCAACATTAATTGAATCGTAGTTTGGTTTACCACCACCACCACGTAAAATAACATGTCCATCTTGATTACCAGCAGTTTGTAATAAAGCACTTTGACCTAATTGGTTGATACCCATGAAACGGTGTGGAGAAGAGGCCGATTGCATTGCATTAACAGCAGTAGAAAGACTGCCGTCAGTACCATTTTTAAAGCCAACAGGCATTGATAGACCACTCGCCATTTCACGGTGAGTTTGTGATTCAGTAGTACGTGCACCAATAGCAGACCAGCTAAACAGATCGCCAATATATTGTGGACTAATTGGATCCAGTGCTTCAGTCGCAATAGGTAAACCTAACTCTGAAATCCATAATAATAGTTCACGCGCTTTTTTAAGGCCGGTTTCGATATCAAATGAGTCATCCATATGAGGGTCGTTAATTAGCCCTTTCCAACCCACTGTAGTACGTGGTTTTTCAAAATAAACACGCATGACAATATATAAAGTATCTTTATATTGTTCATGTAACTCTTTCAAACGGGTTGCATACTCTTTTGCAGCTTCAACATCGTGAATAGAACAAGGACCACAAATCACTAAGAAGCGAGGGTCTTTTTTATGCACGATATTAGAAATAGTTTGACGAGATTCATGAATGAATTGATAAACACTATCAGAAGCCGGTAAAGAGGCTTTAAGCTCTGCTGGTGTAATTAAAACTGTTTCTGATTGGATGTGGATATTTTCATTTTGTCGCGTAGTCATTTTGCTCTCATTCATTATTAATAATGAAAGCATCATAGCATAGCGAAATAATAGATCATGTGATTAAGCGATAGAGGCTAGATAAATTCAGATTTAGTCAAAAATAATACATAAATTATCAGGCTTTGTTTTACACTATAGGGCAGAATTTTGTTTTTTTAATTGATCTCATGAGATTTAAGGTATTGATACGGATATGCAAATAATAACTTCTCACATTATTACCTCATGGTCAGAAGTCGATCAACTTAAAAAAAGCTGGAATACTTTATTACATCAATCTGATGCTGATAATATTTTCTTAACCTGGCAGTGGATTGATAGCTGGAAAAAAACCTGCTCAGCCAATACCAAGCCTTTTTTTGTAATATTAAAACAAGCACAGCAAGTCGTCGCTATCGCCCCTTTCTACATTCAACCGTATCGACTATTGAAATGTATCAATTATAACGTACTACGTTTCGCCGGTGACCAAGGTATAGGCTCTGAATATTCCAATTTTATTGTCCAACAAGAGCACAGTATCGCCTTAAAAGAACAGCTTTGGTCTGCCTTAGTGGCAAGCCACAAAAAATCACATTGGGATATCATTTGGTATAGCAATGTGGCTAGTTGGACGAGAGGGGGAGAGACATTAATTGCAGCTTTAAATAAAACAAAAAAACTAAAGCAGCAATCACGTGAAGTCGAGTTTGCAAATACCGACTTAGAAAAAATCTCTGAGCAAGTACTCCCTTGCCTATCTAAAAGTTTACGTACTAATATCAAACAAACCCAAGGTTACTTAAGCCGACAAGGCCAATGGCAGGTGAGTTTCTGCGATAACCCAGCGCAACTCGAAGAAGAACTGCAACGGTTATTTACATTGCATAACTTACGGTGGCAAAAAGCCGGTTTACAAGGCTCCTTTGCAAGAAGGCCTGAAATGGCAGCCTTTTATTCTCACTTTGTGCCTAGAGCATTACAGCAGGGGTGGTTACGTTTAGCCAAATTAGAATGTGAAGGCATTACCCAAGCCATGCAGATTGGTTACGTATATCAAAAACAGTTTTTTGCATTGCAAGAAGGCTTTAACGCTGAGTTTCAGAACGGAGTAGGACAAGTTTTACGCTATCATGTTTTTCAGCAGTGTTTAAAAGAAGGCCTCACTGATTACGACTTTTTAGGTCAATATACAGACCATAAAAGACGCTGGCTCGCTCAAAAGCGTAATGGTCATAATTTGATGATTTGGCCAAATACAATCAAAAACATGATCTTTAATGTAATGACTATCTGGCCAACAGGAAGATATTTAAAACCCTTATAAATAGCGATTAATAAGGGTTTTAAAGCCTATTTTAAGAAATTAAATAAGTGTTTTACTTATAAAATCAATCATTAAGCAATTAGTAAAAACGATTAATAAAAAACGATCAAGCGTTCCAGGTAATGCTTGTTGTAAATGCTCTATCTTCACTAATATGAGCAGATATCGCTAACGTAGTAATAGCTACTTTTTGATGATAACCACGGCTTAACCAGCCCAATGACGGCGTCTGTTTATCATCAATCTCTACGCCAGTGATTAACTCAGCAGTACTTCTTTCTGGCAGTTTAATGGTGATTTTATCTTTACCAAGTAATAAATCACAAACGCCATTATTAATCTCAATATTCTGACAATTTTCAGAAAAATGAAAATAGATAACAACATCATGTTGGCCTTGTGTTTTAAGCTCATCCGTAATATTTATCTGCTTTTCTAACACATTCAGTTTAATACTGCGTTGATGCGTTACCGGAGAGCCTAAACGTTGATAACCATTGTGTTCCGCTACCAGTTCACCACCCAATTCACTGGGTAACCACTTACAACAAGACGCTTGGGCATGAGACTCCCACATAAAAGGCCCCGTCATCACAGACTGATCTAAGCCGTCAATTTCGACAGTATTATGCGCCTGGGTTTTACGGAAATGATTACGCCATTGTGGGAAACTGAAATAATCATAGGTCCCTGTATCAACGAACAAATCATTTCGATTAATACGCACCACACAGCTCAATGCATCGGCATGGCCATGAGCGGCAATTGCTGTATAACCTAACTCAGCAGCATCGACTAATATACTTGCTTGATTACCTTCACTTACTTTACCAGCCTGCAGTAAATAATAACCTGAATCAGTAAACGCAAATGAACTGAGTTCCTGCTCTTCAGTCAACACTTCAGTCGTTGGCTGCTGTCTATTATTAAATAGCCAGAATGCAGATTCACTCGGTTGTTTTTTACCTTGGGCAAAGATGTCATCATCATAAAAATGGCTAACGATATCCGATAATGCATTGATGTTATGAACATGATCTCCTAAATCAATAACATAACCATCGTCTTGATCGCCCAACATAGGATAGTGCTCACCACCCTCTGCAATAATCGCAATGAACTGGCTTAATCGTTTAAGCGTTTGCCAATACGCAGGTGAAAAATCATCTTCACTCCATTTACCAGCTAATGCCGTAAATAGGTAAAATTGAAATACAAAGAATTGATAACTAAAGGCATGCTCTTTGGTACACCCATCATTAAAGGTTTGCGCCTGAATTTCATTTTCTAACACCGCTTTGCTTTTTTGTTGCCATTGTGGTGCATCTTTTAGCATGGAGAAATAACGTGCTGCGATATAAACACCGGCCGCTTCGCCAACTAAATGATTATTAGCAGAAGTCCCTTGAGAAAACTTACCACTTACATCTCGACAATGTAAAAAAACACTTTCTAACAATCGAGCTTTAAAATCACCAACAAACAATCCTGAGTCTTTAATTAAATCTATCGTCCATACCCAACTAATTAAACGAATAGATAACTCTAACGGACTACGCCAATTCATTCCTTTACCGTAAGGATTTTGATCTAACCAATGAGTTATTTGCTGCACAGCCGCCTGTGCATACTTAACTTCGCCAGTGACTTTATAAGCACGTGCTAATACCACCATTTGATGATGACGATTAGGCTCCCAAACTAACTTGCAATCACCATTATTCTTAAAATCACGATAGTTAACGGAAAGAATATGACCAAGGTTTGAGTAAATACCAGCACTATGGTCTTTATGCCAATTAATCGGAGATTCAAGGTGATGATCTTGTAAATCAAAGTAGCTTAACTTATGCGCGATGATTGATTCAGCTTTAGCTAATAAAGGCGCTTTCCAAGCATCGTTATATTCAACGACTTCCCCTTCAAACACGCTAAAACCAGGCTTGAATGTAGCCTGTGGGTCATATTGCTCAGTATATTGAGCTTTAGGTACGCAGTTAAATTGAACGCGTAATCGTTCCACCCACGCATCACTTAAAGAACTTACTCGCCAAGTGACTTCATCGACTGACATCATTTTAATACGTTTGATATACCAAGTAATAGGCTGCATTTATATTGTTAAACTCTTTAATTATTAATACTAAGGGTTAAGGTATGAATACTAAGGATTAAGTTATGGATACTAAGGGTTAAGGTATGAATGAATAAACTCACTCAGTTTCTTCTCTGCTAATGCACTGTTTTGACCATCGTAATCTAACGCCACGGCAATCAATGTTGCACCAGGTTCCCCCACCAAAGCCGCTTGTACTTCAGCAAGCTTGGCTCTCTTTTTGTCACTGGTGAACACACCATTAATAACATACCAAGATGCAATCATACGGTATCGCGCCTGTGAACGCTGAACTATTGCTAAGTTTACCTGTTGCAAGTATTGATTATCGAGCAAAGGTAGTTTTTTATCTTCAACATCATGCCAAAATTGATCATCGTAAAGGTAATTCTCCACAAAGATCATTTCACTAGCTTGCTCCTGCTTAACATAATCTGCCAGATAGACCTGAAAGCCCACATCTTCTTTAACGTAATAGAAGAAACGTTCTTTACTTGCGCCCTGCGAGTAAGGCTTCCAATTTGGGCTATAGCCTTTACTTTCACCGGCCATTTCATAATTGCTTAGCGAAGGCACAGTGAATGCGTAATTCTCATTAAATCGAGAAGGGATCCAATAAAAAGCAGTAACAAATAATGCTAATAGTGCAAAGGTCGCTATAGATTGAGTTTTACTAACTCCAGTTGTAGTAGAAACTTGTTCACTATCAATACTCTCTTGAGTGTTGTTAGCTTTCTGTGAATCATCAAAATAGACTCTGGCAATATAAATAAGTGGTATTAAGCAAACAGCAAAGACAATCCAACCAAAAGTTAAATGGTCTTGTACAATGAAATGCTGCATTTCTGTAAATGTGCCCACCACAATAATAATAATAATGCGCAACCAGTTAGCAACAATCGAAATAGCGAGGCAAATAGCTAAGAAAGTGAGCGTCCTTTTAGTCGATAATTTATTAAAATAACCAACACAGAAAGCTAATAATGCAGCTACAAGAAAGAAACCTAACCCAGAACAAGCAGGCTCAACATCGAACATGCCGCCGGCAGTCGATAAACGATATTGATCACGGCCCACTACAATACCAATTAATTCAGGCCCCCATTGTCCAGCTGCGGTGGATAGCTCTCGAAGAGGTAACTGCATCAAGCTCCATACTGGCATAATAAGGAACAATAGTAATAAAGGAGTAAAGTATGCTTTAATAAAGCCCCAACCATAAAAACAAAACATTAAAGATAGTAATGAGCTAAAAAGGGCCAATTGCTGTAATTGTTGAATACTGGACAATTGGGCAATTAAGGCGACACAAAAACTAATCGCTAAGCAACAAAAACCGAACAAATACTCAGTAATGGACAAGGACTTAATATGTAACTTTTTACGTTGTAAATAAAAAACATAACAGACAACGATAATACCTAAAAAACCGTGGCTATATGGCCCGTCACTATTCCATTCATCAAAGATAGTAACTAAAACAGAGCTATTGACTACACAAATAACTAATAGACTAATAAGAGCCGCTGAATTTAATATTTTATTGTTGCCTACCAAATAACACCCCAAATTAATTTAAACTGCAATACTAATGACTTATAAAAATAAGAGATTTGAGAAATATTAGATTATACGAAGAAAAAGAACATTGTCATAGTAACAAAATGAATAAAAAAAATGAGATTATAAATTAACAATCAGAAATTTATATTTATTCATCACAATCTTTAACCTAAAATCTTAAATATTGTGTAGTTAGTGATAAAAAGATATTATTTTGATCACTAACATAATAAAAGGAGCTGTTAATACAGCTTGCAAACATGCCCATATTAAAGTCTTTAGTGCTGAAGCTTATCTTCAAGCTTGGTGTTTTTTCATTATTTCACTATATTCATCGTAAGAAAATTACTATTCTTTATGCACATAGTATTGTCCAAAGTAGTGACATCGCGACAAGTGAATGGCAACCTCTAAGAACTCAGCATACTACCGATCAATTAATATTTTCACTGAAAGTGTTAGATAAGCGCTATCAATTTATATCTTTATCTACAGCACTTAGGATACTCAAAAAAGAAATTAAGCCAATCGATAATGCATTAGTAATCACACTAGATGATGGTTATTTAAATAATATTAAAGCGGCTGGTCCTATATTTTCCCAGTATAATATCCACCCTACTATTTTTGTATCCAGCGCACATACAAACAATAATATTCCATTTTGGTTTGATAGACTTGATTACGCATTACAACAAATTAAAAATGAATACTATTCTACGAAAATACTCGATGAATTATTTACATTTGATTGCCGTTCACGCAAAAAATTAGTAAGAAGTTATGCTAGCTTTCGAGTTAAAATTAAATCTCAATTTGTAAATGATCAAATGATGCGAGATTACCTTGAAAGTTTATCATGTTTAATAGAGAAACAGACAGGGAAAGCATTGAAGCAAATAATGCAAAAAGATAGTCATGCCCAATTAGCCTCATGGGATCAACTCAAAGAAGCGCAACAGCACTTTAACTTTGAAATTGGTAGTCACACAATAAACCATGCACGTTTAAGTCTATTAGATGAGAACATCATCATCAATGAGTTATCTCAATCAAAACAACACATTGAGGATAAATTACAGTTAACTTGTAATACTTTTTGCTATCCGGACAACAGCTATGACAATACAACACTGTCAATTGTAAAAGATTACTACGACTGTGCTTTAACAACGGACCCTCAGCTGAATAAAATAGGGAATAATATGATGGAGTTAAAACGTTTGAATCTACCTACAAACAGAGAGCCACTGAATATATTATTCCAAATATCGGCATTACGTTTAAACCTGCAAAAACACTTTAGGATAACCAATAGTTTATGAAAATATGTATCGTTGCAAACAACGCCTATGGTGCTTTGACAGGTGAAGAGTCTGGACATATAGGAGGAGTAGAAAGACAAACTGCGCTTTTAAGTGAATGGCTTGTAGATAAAGGCTACGATATCTCAGTAATTACTTGGAATGAAGGCGGAGAATCAATAGAGCATGTAAATGGCCTAAAAATAATAAAACTCTGCAAAGTTACCGATGGCATTCCAATACTTCGTTTTTTCACCCCACGTTGGACGTCTCTGATTTCTGCGTTAAAAGAAGCCAATGCAGATCTTTATTATCATAATTGCGCAGAGTACGTAACTGGACAAATTGCATTCTGGGCAAAAGCAAATAAAAAACCATTTATTTATACTGTGGCAAGTGATGCAGACTGTGAATTGGACTTACCAAATTTAAAATCTAAAAGAGAAGAGTATCTATTTCGATATGGCTTAATACACGCGAGCCTAGTTATTACTCAAACGCAAAAACAACAACAGCTATTACAAAAAAACTATAATATAGATGCTCAAGTTATCAATATGCCGGCAATGCCACCTCAATATGAAGAAAATTTCAAACGAGAAACATTATTTAACAAACAAAAAGTAATATGGGTTGGTCGTCTGCATAAAGTAAAAAGAGTTGAATGGTTAATCGAAATAGCAGAAAAATTATCAGAGGTAAACTTTGAAATTATAGGGCCGGTAGATACTACGGCTGACTATATGGTAGAAACGCTACGTAGAATAAAAGAAGCCCAAAATATTAACTATTTAGGAAAGGTCAGTAGAGCAGACATGCCAGCTATCTATCAAAATGCCTCTATTTTATGCTGCACATCCATTTACGAAGGTTTTCCAAATACTTATTTAGAAGCTTGGAGTTATGGTGTTCCGGTTATTACCACGATCGATCCTGATGACATCATCAAAAAAGAAAAACTTGGTTATCATGCAATAACCATTAATGACTTTTTAATACATATAAAAACATTACTGAATAATAATGACAATTGGCAGCAAGCTTCCTTGAACAGCCAAAATTACTATTTACATAATCATGAGCAAGGACGTGTCATGAAACGATTTGAGCAGACCTTTAATACTATAAGTACACATCAAATTGATAAGCATTTCGATAAACAAAGTAAACGATGGTCAGATTATTACAATACGAATAGCAAGTTGAGCGTTGCACATATTGATTTACAACAACGCTTAAAATATTGCCAAAGCATGTTATCAGAAATAGCTTCTCAACAAGAAAACACTCAGTTGCTTGAACTAGGCTGTGGGAGTGGAGACAGTTTCAATACGATCAACAAAACAGGAAACTGGAAAATAGAAGGCGTTGATATTTCGTTAAAGATGATAGAAGAAGCGCGTTCAGAACACCCGAACATTAACGTACAACTTGCAGATGCAACGGCTTTACCTTTTGTAGAAAACCAATTCCGAGCAGTCATATCATTAGGTGTTATAGAATATATTAGAGACTTCCCTAAAGTACTATCTGAAGTTAATCGTGTATTAGAGCCCAATGGCAGTTTTATTGTCTCCATACCCAATAAACAATCAATCTTTAGAAAACTGAGAAAATTAGAAAACATTATAGTGAAGCCTTTAAAAAGAATATATTTTTTATATAAAAAACAACCGTACAACTCGGCTATTTTTCACCAACAATGGTCACTAAGGGACTTTTCAAAAAAATTGAATTCACAAGGTTTTACAATCCAACGTACAGAATACTGTACTTATGCCTTACTCAGTCCCAAATTAGAAAGTTCAAATGCGAACATATATTTATCTAAATGGTTACACAAAAAGCTCCATAAAAAAGTCAATTTAAAACGTTTTTTAGCAAATACAATCATCATTCACGCAAGAGTAGCCAAATAATGAAAACTAAAGTATTAATCGTCATTAGCAATATGGAATTCGGTGGCGCACAACGTCAAATAGTTGAATTAGTGAACAATATTGAACAAGATAAATTTGAAGTTCATGTATGCTCACTTTCTAAGTTTGCACCACTGGCAATGCAATTTAACGAAAACATTGCATTTCACACTGTGCATAAAAAGTCAAAATTCGATTTTTCTGTAGTTTTTAAATTAGCAAAGTTAATTCGAAAACACAAATTCCACATAGCACACAGTTATTTGTTTGATGCTGAAATAGCAGTACGGCTAGCCGCTAAAATATCATTAATAAAAATAAAAGTAATTGGTTCTGAACGAAATGCAAATTATTTAATAAAGCCAATACAAAAAAAAGCATATTATTTAACTCGAAATATGGTTTGTAAAATCATAGCGAACTCACAAAGCGGGGCAACGTATAATGCTCAACAGACAGGTCAACCAAATTCAAAGTATCATGTTATTTATAATGGGGTTAATACAAACCGTTTCATTGTAAAGGATAAAATCGAGACCAGAAAAAACCTTGGCATTACCCAGGACTGTAAGTTAATAGGAATGTTTGCAAGCTTTAAACAGCAAAAGAATCATTTTTTTTTAATTGACACCTTGGAACAACTAAGAAAAACTGGTGTTGAGTTTAAACTCTTATTGGTAGGAGAAGAACTACATGGGGGCCTTCATGGATCAGATGATTATTCAAAAGAACTAAAATATAAAATAAAAAAATCAAATTTTAGCAATGATGTTATTTTTTTAGGAAATAGAGTAGACGTCGAAAATATTTACCCTGCATGTGACATAACTGTATTACCTTCATTATTTGAAGGCACACCAAATGTAGTTTTAGAGTCTATGGCTTGCGGCATTCCAGCTATAGCAACAGATGTATCTGATAACAATATAATCATTGATGATTCAATAAATGGGTTTATTGTGCCATTAAATAACATTTCAATACTACAAGATAGGATAATGACATTATTTAAAGATGACCGATTGATTGCAGAAATGAGAGAAAAATCTAGGCAAAAAATATCTCAAAACTACTCATCAATAAAACTAGCTGAAAACACTCAAAGCATCTATAAAATAGCGATAGACAAGTAGGAGGCCACTATCAAACTACGAACAATTTTAAATAACTTATTGATTGGTTATCCAAAACACTTTTTGTTTTTTTTACTTTCAAAAGGAGAAACATTTAAGTTACAACACATATGCGTCAATGACGTAACTGTCGGGCAAAACCCCAAAAGCTTATTTTACCCTCCTAAAACTTATGTTTTTAAAAAAGATGGAGACTGGGATAAAGATACTATAGAAATTGAACAACACCCATTATACATTAGCTATAAACAAAGGATTATTGAGCATAAAAAGTGGGAAGAAACTCCATATTACGAAAAAGCATTGGCTCTTACAGAAAATGGAGGTACTTTTCGAGGAGGAGACTTCAAAAGAAATGAAATACATGTTTTTTTCCAAAATTGTGACAAGTTAATTAGTGAAATAAAAAATTTTGGGTACAAGAGTAATCAGCAATTATTTTCAGAAAAAAAAATTAATAAAATAACGTTACTTTCACAAGAAGTTACCATGAACTTATCAAGAGATAATAAATATATTCTAAATGATGGCTGGAATCGTTTTATTATAGCTAAAATATTAGGACTTAAAACAATACCAGTACGAGTACTAATTAAACATAAAAAAAACCTTAGAGGTTAACTCCAAGGTTATATTTCAGTCCAATACATTAAGACTTATTGTAGAAGGCGCAATAGGAGAAACAAGCTCTACACTAGGGGCATTTGGGGACTCAAATGCTCCGATATCTATAATATTACCTGTAATACGTTTTTCACCAGATAAATCAGAAACCACATTAACTTTATAGAGAGAATTCATTTCAGAAAATTGTAAAATACTTGCCCCTTTGTTAATTGCAGGTGAATCATCTTCTAAATTAAAATCTAAATTACTATAATCTATAAATTGTGGGCTTTTATCAGAACAAGACACACAATTAGCATTATAAAGCTTATATCCAGATAAACTTAGAACCTCACTGTTACTCCGTCTAATTCTTTCACCACCGTCATTATAAATAAGGTTATTATCAATGTTACTAGCCTCTAATATTTTATAACCTCCGGCAATATCAGAACCATCTGCACGGCTTCTATAAGCAATGATATTATTCAATAAAGTATATTCTGTGCCACTAGCAAGTTGAATACCGTTATCAAAATCATAAATAGTATTGTTTATAGCCCCACTGTTAATTGTACTTCTAAAGTGAATAGCCGAGCCCAAAGAATAAAAACTTGTTGGATCCCATGAATCATAATCAAGTGCATGTATATTATGGATTTTATTACCAATAATCCAAGCATTATCAGCACCAGTTACCACGATACCTAAAATACCTGTATGGATAGTATTATTTAAAACCCAAACGTTGGTCGGGTCATTATGTATAACGACAACTTCTCCTGCAGATGAAGTTGATTGGCCATATCCGTACATTAAATTTGTTGATATTACGATATTATCAGCACCTTTTATATCTACTGCATTTTCTCCATCTTCATGAAAATTATTACCACCAATAAAAACATAATTAGGTCTTCTAGTATCAGAGGCGCTAGAATATTGAGCTGCACCTACTTGGATAGAATCTCCTCCATTATTGTGGATATGATTATTCAAAATCCAAGTGTAATCTGCATTTGCTCCTATATGGATGCCATGATAATCATTTTCAGAAGCATCGGCAGATGTATCACCAAAACCATAGATATGGTTATTATATAAAATAATATTATTAGTACTTTTTAAATCGTCACCGCTAACCGATAACACAGAAGTATTTCCTGAATTAATTCCTGGTCCAGAAAACTCATTATTTCTGACAACAATATGATCAGAACAAATATTGTTCATACAACGTAAACTTAAAGTTTTTCTAGGAGTATCAAAAAATAAATTTTCAATATAAGCATAACTACCTGTTATGACCATATCACCTTGAATATATGCTTTATTTTCATTATCCCCAGTAACCCATACTGGGTTATCAACAGTACCTAGACTATTTAGTGAAATTCTCCCCCCCCCGTTATAGGGACCATTATGTATTTCTATATACGACCCTGCGGCTAAATTTCCTTCTGGAATTGTCTTTCGAGGTAAATCGGGAGAGCCGAAGAGATTATCTTTATCGGTCGCACTTACATTCAAATTATCAATATAGTAATAATTTTCAGTAGCTTCACTTGGCCAAGAGGATGGTTTTTTAGGGGAGTCTCTATCTATAACATTCGGGCTTCCCCAATCTGGAGACGGTATTCCGGTGGGCATACTAAAAGCCAATAAATGACTTGAAAAAGATGTGCTAAAAGCAATAACACCTATCGACATTAATTTATATAATTTCATTTTTCAAACTCCAACTAAAACATTAAATTACAAAGTTTATTTTATAATGACAGACACAAAAATGTAAGCAATGCTTATATAATAGTATACTAAGTAGTTTTTTTCCTGTGGATATAAAACATTAAAGTTATGACTTAAACTTGACATAATAATCAAGATAATTTGTTATTATCCTATATTAAAGAGCTAATCTAGAAATAAAATGTTCATAAAAAATGGAAAGAAATAAGTTCTCACGTAAAAACGATTTAAAGCAGTCAACATTTTACCCCATATTTTAGGTTTCAAAAGGATTTCGAAAATGAATGAAAATATAGAAGGACGAGTCACATTTACTATATTTACACCTACTTATAATAGAGAAAAACTACTTCCCCGGCTTTATGAAAGTCTTTGTAAACAGACATTTAAAGATTTTGAGTGGTTAATTGTAGATGATGGCTCAACAGACAATACAAAAACTCTAATACAAAAATATATTAATGAAGCTGATTTTACTATCCGCTATTTGTGGAAGCCTAACGGAGGCAAGCATACTGCAATTAACAAAGGTGTTAGCCAAGCGCACGGTAAATTCTTTTCAATAATGGATTCTGATGATTGGTACATAGAAAATGCACTTGAAATCATGTTAAATAATTGGAATAAAATAGATATTAACCAACAAAGGAAATTTTGTGGGGTGACTGGTCTATATAAATCTACCGATGGCAATGTGTTAAGCGTTAAATTTCCAGAAGATATCTTTGACTCTAATGACCTAGATATTGACTATGTCCATCAAATAAAAGGAGACAAAATTGGATTTAAAAGAATTGAAGTAATGAAAGAGTTTCCATTTCCCGAAGATTTAGGGGATTTTGTAACTGAGTCAATTGTATGGAATAGAATAGGAAAAAAATACTCAAATCGATTCATTAATGAAATATTAGCTGTTGCAGAGTACCAGCCAGGAGGATTGACTGATGCAGGAAGAAAACACGCTATAAACAACCCGAAGGCTCGTGTTATTTTTCTATCCGAACTACTTAACTCCGGTACAAAACTACCAATTCAAGTTAGCTTCAAAAGCACTGTAAACTTAATTAGGTATGCTTGTTATTCAAAAAAATCCATGAAAGAGATACGCGCTATGAGTCCATCAAAATCACTTCTTTTAATTAGCATACCTTTTTCTATAATTTTAATTCTTCGAGATATACCTGTTTTACTTAAAAAGTAAAACATATCTAATAACAATGAACATATAGAACTTTTTTTAAAGCTTTATATGTTCATTGTGGATTAATAATTAGTTCCGTTTTTTTATTGCTATTGTATTTTTCACGCTCTATGCGCACTCTCAACATTAACCCCATCATAACCCACATCCCAACAGCTCCTTCTCTGGGATAAAAGTTTTGACTACCGAAACCTGCAATTAAAAACGCAGCGACTAGTGCTAGGCAACCCCCACCAGTAACTATATAAATATTGTTTCTTTTATCCTTAAATAAAGACCAAGAGTATTTGATAACTAAAATATAGAAAACAAAAACAGGCAGGGCTCCTATTATTCCATTGTCCTGTAGCCATTGTAAATACAGATTATGGGGATGAGGAAAGCTTTCACCTTGGTAGTCTCTCATGATTTTTAATGTAAGCCCAATATTCATCATAGCTTGACGGCCGTAACCAAAATAAGGAGCCATTTTAATAGATTTCCAAACCAATGGCCACGCAATTACACGACCAGAAGTTATCGACTCTGCATCTAATTCATTAGATTCAAAGCTTATATCTGAATTATCTAAACTGCTAGATTCTTCTTCAAGTATACCTTGTGTAAATCTTTCAACCATCGATGGAGCAAACGCCAGTATACCGATGAGCAAAAAAGGGACAAGTAATAGATATCTTCGCCATTTAAATAAGCAAAAAACAGCACCTAAAATGGCCCAAGTGGCATAACCAGTCCTTCCCCCAGTTAAAGCCATTGCTAAGAAAGTAACTGTACAACCAGGAAGGATATAAAGCCAAAATTGTTTTTTATTAAGATATTCTTTAGTACAAAAAATCAACCAAAAAGCACCGCTCAGCATCATTGAAAGGTTAACTCGATGAAAGCCTACATTTTTGGTTAATACCTTTAAAGCTTTTCTTTGTAGACCTTCCCCGCTAATGCCTAATGATCCTAACTTCATTGCTTTGATAACTTGCAACCCTAACAAAAAATACATTAAAAGAAGCATTATAAGTGCAAAGTCATACTGTTTTTTGGTACGACAACCATCAAATATAATCATACCTGGTAAAGCCCATTTGAAACAGTTAACTAAGTATTCATTAATAACTGGTAATACTCTTGGAGTTTCTCCTCCATAAACATTTATAAATTCAATAACCCCACTCATATCACTTAGATAACGAATGACACTTACAATAATAATAAAGCTATAAAGAAAAAGTAGTATGCTTATATGTTTAGGCATCTCCCAAGTGATCTTTTCTTTTTTCCTATTTGACAACCACGCAAAAATTACGTTTAAAAACAAAAAATTCCAGTGATTTAAACCGGGTATCCCTGCGATAGATTTAGGCATATCCGGATGTTGAAATATCGCCATCAATAGAACTAACCAACAAGCACCTCTAAACCAATCCTTCCATGCATAGACCGATAAATAAGCGATTAATAAAGTTAATAAAGTAATCCGAATCATTAACTAACCCTATTCGTTAGAAAGTCATTAAATATTATTTGCCAATATTCTTTAACTTGAACTATTGAAAAACGTCTTGTACTTTCCAATGCGTTTTTAGAAAACATATCCAGTAATGACTCATTTTTAAATAATTGAATAAACATTGTAGAGAAATGCTCAGGGTTTAATTCAGAAACCAAATAGCCGTTATAATCATTTTTTATTAAATTACTCAAATCCCCAACATCGGATGTAATAGCAGGCAATCCGCTCATCATCGCTTGAATTAGCGCCTGGGAAAGTCCTTCGGAATCAGAGGTAAGAACAAAGCACTTGGATTTTTGCAGCCAAACATTGACATCATCTTGCCATCCAACAAAATCGACATCATCACGAAGACCTAACTGTTCAGCTAATTTTTCTAGATCTTTTTTATCCGGACCATCCCCAACGATAACCGCATTTAATTCTGGCAATTCATTTTTTGATTGTTTAATAGCATGTAAAAAACGATCAACTCGTTTTACGTCAGAGAGGCGACCAATTAAAATAAGATCATATTTTTTCTTTTCTTCTAAATTAGGCTTAAATACTTCATCATCAAAGCCACCGGGTACAATTTCGAATTTTGTATCAACACCATTTTCTTTAAAATATGTAATCGCACTTGTGCCCATTGAAACGATTAAATCCATTTCATTGACCGCTTCAAGTAACATTTTTTCAATAAAAAAATCGGCTTCTCCAATACGATTAAATATTCTATTTTCTGTTTCAATGCCGCCACCACGGACTTCTCTCGGCCCACCACCACAAATATAAACAGATTTAGCACCAATAATTTTAGCTAAAAAAACCACAAATAAACCATTAACTAAAATATGAAAACCGACTAACACATCAGGTCTAGTCGTTATTGCTAACCATGTAAAGTAGACCAAACGAGCGCCAACTTGCCCTAAAATTTTTGTTAGCCATTTGGGCGCATAAGCACCTGAAACATTATCAAGGTCAGGTACAGGTACAGAAGAAACCATGGTCAAACTAGCGCAATTAGATGCGTTAGCCATCGGTCGTAAATGTGTCACTAACCAATGGTCTGAATAAAAAGTTCCTGTAGCTAACACGGTCAAAGCTTGTTTATTTCTTTGTTTATAAGGTATTAATTTAAAAATTTTTAATAATAAATAGTGTAGTACTAAAATAAGCCTTAATAACCATCGATAACAATGTTGCAAAAAACTGCTTTTATTCGTTAAGTTCATTTTAAGTATCCATCTTAGGGAAGCTCAAACTGCGCCACTGTATTGAGACACTTGTTTGTTCCAAATTATTCTTTTCGTTGATAACTAAGTCATTATATCTAACATTATTAATATATAAATTTGTTGTCTCAGGTTCATCCACATACCAAGTTAGGCCGTTTAAATCTTCTCCTTGGTAAGAAGTAGTTAAATGAATTTGAGTTTCAGAGTTCACTTTTTTAATTATAAAATTTAACTCAGCCACTGTGCGGTTATAACCTAATAAACGTCGTGTCGTTGTGGTTAATATTTTTTTGTTTTTTTGATAACTAGCCAATATCTCAAAGGCTTGTCTGGTACTCTGATGAAAAGGTTCTGTAGGCGAATAAACCTTACCCAAATGACTATAAAGGATGCTACAACCTTGTTTTTTGACTAAAGTATCTAAGACTTCTTTGGTTAATACATGATGTATTCCACGTGCTTGATCAAAGCTGGAAACTCCTCCCCAAGAAGGGTTACAACGCATAAATTCATTTATTTCTGTGCCGTCAATCAATTTAGATTTGCGTAACACTTTATTATCTTTATGCATTGCATATTTTGTATTACCTAACCTTGCAAACCAACCTTTAATGAACTCTAACGCAATCGTTTTAAGAGATGCTTTAATTTGTTTATTATTAAACAATGCTTGGTAACTTCTTTTAGCATTTTGTGCAACACAACTAGTTACGCGTCCTTTCCAAATAAAAGGCAACATGCCAGATTGTACCGTTAAGTCACTATGGTAAGCCGGTTTACCGACCTCAGCTCCTTGCCCTTGCATAATGTCATTGTCTAGGTTGGTTGGTGCTTGAGCATGATCCACCCACACTTCTATCTTTCTTTTACCCGCTTGAATCTCATTCCAGTGTTTCTCAATTAATTCTCTATCATTAACAAAGTCACCAAATGAATGTAAACAATCGATATGGCCTGAATCAATCAATTGATGAATTTTTTGTCGACCGTCATCATCCGTATTGGTATAGGAAAAATTATGTTCAGGCATATCAAAATAGATAGTATTGCCAACTTCTAATCCAACACCTTTACCTAAAGACGTTTCTTCGTTGGTATTTAAATAGCGTGCGGTTTCGAAATAAATTTCTTTATTAGGTGTTTCATCTAGATCACTACAAATAGCTAACATAGCTTGATAAGGATAAGGGTATTTTCGTAAAGTAATTGACATAATGATTAAACCTTAACCAAGATCATGATTGAAGCTTGAAACGCATAAGCAACTTTTGCTTTACGTTAAACGGTACTAAATACACATAATAAATAGCAAGCGTCACTACATTCGCAGTAATGAAGATAACAGCAGCAGCAACCCAATCATCAGATTGGTAAGCATTACGCGACCATGACATGAGTGCAAAGAAGGGTAGTATATAAATTAATGGCTGAATAAATCCACTATATGCATAACTCCACCAAGATAGCTTTAATTCTCTGCAAGTATATAAAGGAATAATAAGCCCATAAACAATATTCATGGGAACGACAAACAGTAATGCAGCAGTTGTTAACTCCCAACGTCCAATGCCAGTAAAAATAAGTCCAACACCAAATAATACAAAAATAGCAATAAAAGCAAAGATAGAAATACGTCCATGCTGGTTCATTCCCATTAATATCCGGATCGCGCTATCTTGACCCATTGGTAATAATTGACCAATAGCTAATATAATCATTAATGGCCAAAGTACATACTCTGGCCCCATCCAATATTGAAGAATAACATCTCCATAAATAACCAAAAAACCTAAACTAGGTAATGCGAATGCAAAACTTAATTTAGTTGTGGAAATAAATAAGGTTTGAATCGCTTTAGTATCACCTGCTCCCTGCATAGATCCTGTCGTAGGTGTTAACATCATTGTAAATTTTGTCATAAACGTTTTAATTTGCTTTGTTAGTGCCATCGGTCTAGCAAAAATAGCTAATGCAGCAGGTCCAATGGCACTTATGAGCATAAGGCTGATCGTTTGTAACAAAAGGATAGGCGGAACGTTTGATAACATGCTTTTGATGCCAAATTTTAGCATTTCTTTACATGTTGCTATATTGGCATTACGTAAGTTAAAAGAGAATTCTTTGCATATTTTTTTAACAAAAACGAATCTGAGAGACTCAAATATAATAGTCGACATTAAATATGCAATGGCCATCCCCGCTACACTTAAATCAGTTAAATAAAGAGCGAGTACCATCAGAATAACTGAAAGAAGACTATCACCCGCAGATAAGAAGTTGTGGATATCCCAGCGATGGTAACCCGTTAATAGCCCTCTGGCCGAACCTGCTAGCATTTGTACAGATAAACTTAGCCCTAACGATAGGACGACCCATTGTGCAACTTCAGTATTCTCTTGTAAGGAATCATGAAAATAAGCAGGTAAAGCAAAATAAAAAATAAATGTAGTGACTATAACCACCGAGGAGATAATAATTTGAACAAATACCACTGAGTTTGCTACTTGATTTAACTCATCAATTTCATTAACGGCCCTATGTTTTGCTATATAGCGATTGAATGACGCCCCCATGCCTAAACCAACCAAACTTAAATAACTCACAAATGACCAACCAAAATCCCAAATGCCTAATGCAACTTGACCAACTTGTTCATCTACTAAACGAGGCATAATAAAACCAGAAAAGATAAGAACAAGTTGACTTATCCAACTCACCATTAAATTCCATGCAAAACGACTTTGCCCAGTAAGATCTTCAACTTTTACTTTTTTGTTAATATCTCGCATTAATATTATTCCGTATAATCCATTTTTTGATGGTAATCACCAGTTACTTGAAAATACTTAGCTAACTCGTTTTCACTCAATTGATCTTTCCAGCGCTCGTCTAATATAATCTCTTCAGAATCATCTAAGCGCATGCCATTACCCACCACATGGTGCTCTACGGTTTTAAAGTCTAAACGTTTTTTTGATGGATCGACCCCAATAAACTCAAATAGCGTATCCAAGGTTTTCTCAGTGTTATTACAAATGTCTTCATAATGCACTTGTGCCCAATTTTCTTTCGGCATGGTTGCTAAAACGGCTTCTGTTTCTTGATTACAGCGAACCCATTCATTAGCACCGACTTCAATACCTCGCCCTTGTTCTTTAGTCTTACCTGCACCACCACCACGCAATTTTGGATTTTTAGCATCAGCAAATTCTGAAGGGTTTTTGTAAGCCTGCGAGACACCTCTTCCATCCCTGACAATCCAGATGACTTTAATATCCAGCTCAGGGGTTTTTAATAAGTATTTCAGCCGAATACCAATTTTTGAAGAGTCAACCACGATATCAACGTTAGCTTGTTCTGCAATTGAACGCGCATAGTCTGCATTACGTTTTTTTAAGAGAGGTAATTGTTTGCGCCATACTGGTGAGAACGTTAATAAACTATCTCGAATGAGTTCCATCAATGGCGCTCTAACCAACGGCCTCAACAGCCTCAACATATAAGGTGTAGCACCTGTACGAATATCAGTTTTAGCATCTGAGATACAAAAATCATGGCCTTTGTCTGCCATTTTTTGTGCAACCCCTTCCCAAAACTTACATTCTCCAACTAACTTTCTACATGAACATAAATAACTGTTTTTATCGTCCAAATTAATGGCTTTTAGTTCTCCAACACTACAAAGATCCGGATGCGCACCTAATAACATGGCGGTCATGGTTGACCCTGAATGGCTTGCGGCTGCTAGATAAACTAATTTTTGTTTTTTATGCGTCATGTGTTTTCTTCATTAGGATTTTTGAGGTTTGATTATTTCTTTTAATAACATACCGATAAACAAAGTATTCGTTACCAAGTAGCGCTTCCATAAGCGGCCTGGCTCTTGAAGCACTCGGTATAACCATTCCATGCCTAGTTTCTGCCAAATTAATGGTGCACGTTTAACTTTACCTGCAAATACATCAAATGATCCGCCTACGCCATGCACCACGGGCACTTGCATTACGTCTCCCCATTTAGCCATAAACTGCTCTTTTTTAGGCGAAGTAATAGCAACAAATAACACATCTGCTTTTGCGGCTGCAATATTTTCAGCGACCTGGTTTTGCTGCTCTTCAGAGAAATAACCATTTTGGCGACCAGTAATGACCACACCAGGGTAATGTTTATGAATTTGACGTTCAATTTCTTCTGATATTTCTTCCGTTGCACCTAAACAAAAGACACGATAACCTAATTTATTACCGCGTTCTAATATGCCATGCATAAGATCGATACCAGCGACTCGCTCTGGTAATTTTTTATTGAGAATTTTGCTGGCTAATACCACTGCACTACCATCAGCAAGAATCAAATTTGATGAAGTAACATCTTCACCCAAGGCTGGGTTACGCTTCATATTGACTACTTTAGCTGCATTTAACATGCCGATATGTAGAGATTGCTTAGAGGTGATACATTCGTTAATAATATCTAAGGATTGAGACATGCCTAATGGGTGGATATCAATACCAAACATATTTATAGTAGGCGTTTGTACCTTATATCGTTTTAAAGGTTCATTTGATACGCGATTATCATCCGTCATTTGCCTGTCCTTAGCAGTTATATTTTATTAGTTTATTAGTTTATTAGTTTATTC
>NZ_JACJDP010000040.1:0-37614 GCF_014163575.1 Psychromonas sp. SR45-3 | reverse complement strand
TTGAATTAAAGAATTGAATTGAATTGAAGATAAGAGAATTGAATTAATAATAAAATCATAGGATTCTCGTAGATTGATTTACTCGTTTTTGATTTTTATTCACTTTATGTTCAATAGCTGGTTCAATTATCCACATAAATTCCGCAAAAAATTTTCCTGTTAACTATATTGCTTCAATTATTTTAATTAAAAGCTGATCCATTTTTAATTTACCTGCGTATTAGTATGCAGAGTCCAAAATTGAGAATTAATTATGGTAGCTGTTCAAACTAAATTGCCAATGCAAGTCAGTCATGTTAAATCTACTCATATGACAGAAAATACAGATCACACTCAACTCTGTGAGTGGCTAAAAGAAGTAGCAGAAAATCGATGTAAAATTTCATTTACGCATTTGTTTAAGTTTTTTGCACCTAAAATTCAGCGTATTGCGCGCAGTAAATTTCCTAATGAAGCACAAGCTCATGAAGTTGTACAAGATACCATGAGCAATGTTTGGCGTAAGGCTCATTTATTTGATGCCAATAAAGGTGCTGCAACTACATGGGTTTATACGGTGATGCGTAATGTTACTTTTGACCTACTACGAAAAATTAAAAATAACCGCGAAGATAATCTAAGTGATGATATTTGGCCGATTGCTGAAAATGCAGTCACTGAAGATCATAGCTATGAAGATCACCTTGAAAATAAGCAATTGTTACGAGTCATTGAAGCATTACCAGTTACACAGCAAGAAGTTGTAAAAGGCTTTTATTTAATGGAAATGTCACAAGAACAACTCGCTACCCATCTTAATTTACCATTAGGCACTATCAAATCTAGATTACGTTTGGCCTTGGTCAAAATGAAAGTGCAATTAGGAGAAGAGCATGATTAAACACCATCCTAAATTCGAATTAATTCAGTCTTATGTTAATGGTGAGTTGCCAGCTTCATTATCCATAGGTATTACATTACATGCTGAACTATGTTCTGTGTGCCAACAAAAAATCGCTCAACTAACTGAGCAACTTGCAGAGCGCAGCTTTGATGAATTAAGTAATCCTCTTCTAAATGAGTTGAGTAAGCTTGATTTTGAAAGTGATATTACTGACGATGATTTTTTTGATTCTATGATCGATGATATTACTGACTCAAATGACATTGACACTTTTGCAGAAGTAATGCCGAAGCAGGTCATTTTTAAAGATAAATCTTATACGCTACCGAGTGCTCTTAATAACATTTCTATGGGCAAAGCGGCTAATATTGGTAAGCTTTCAAGAGCACGTCTGCAATTAGATGAAAATGAAATCCATTCAAACTTATTGCACATTAATCCAGGGGGTGGTGTACCAGAACATACCCATAAAGGCTTTGAATTAACAGTTTTATTAGATGGATCATTTAGTGACGACAGAGGTGAGTATCACAAAGGCGACTTTATTATGTTAGACGGTAGTTTTACCCATAATCCAATCTCTGAAAAGGGGTGTTTATGTTACACGGTTGCCAATGACGCCTTACATTTCACACAAGGCATTAATAAACTACTTAACCCGATTGGCAGTTTTATATATTAAGTGTTTATTACCTTTTAGGTTACATTGTAAGTTGCTAATTACCTGTTTTAATAGACTATTACTTAAATAGGTAAATAGGTAAATAGGTAAATAGGTTAGCAACTCTCATTATTAGTTCATGGAGTGAATAATGATTTATTCAGTTGAAAAAGAAGATATCAAAATTGGCATCAGTGCTTGTTTAATTGGTCAAAAAGTTCGTTTTGATGCGAGCAATAAACCATCACGTTTTTGTATTGATGGACTTGGCGAACACGTTCAATACGAGTCATTTTGCCCTGAAGTTGCAATCGGCTTACCGATCCCAAGACCAACTATTCGCCAGATTAAAAAAGATGACATGATCACCATTTCAAGACCAGATGGAAGTGGCGATGTAACAGAAGCCTTACAGGCTTACGGTAAAAAAGTAGCCGAAATGACAAAGCATTTAAGTGGTTACGTTTTTTGTGCAAAAAGCCCAACCTGTGGAATGGAGCGCGTTAAAGTATATACACCGGAAGGAAATTCACTGACGTCAGACGGTATTGGTGCCTTTGCAAAAGAGATCATGGAAGCTAACCCGCTGTTACCTTGTGAAGAAAATGGTCGACTCAATGATATGCACATCAGAGAAAATTTTGTAGCGCGTATTTATGCCTACAAACATTGGCAAATGGTCAGTGATTCTGGTTTAACAAAGCATAAGTTAACGACATTTCACAGCCATTACAAATATACCGTCATGAGTCATAACCTAGTGGCCTATAAAAAATTAGGTCAATTACTTGCAGATGTTGACTTGCCTCTGGCTGAAAAAGCATCACAGTATATTTCAGGGTTAATGGATGCATTAAAAATCCCGGCAACACGTAAAAACCATGTCAACACATTGACTCACATTCAGGGCTATTTCTCTAAGCATTTAGAGGCTCCGCAACGTAAAGAATTATGTGAACAGATAGATGGTTATCGATTAGGTTTGTTGCCTTTAATTGCACCGTTAACATTAATTAATCACTATTTACTACAGTATCCAAAAGATTACTTAAAAGGGCAGTCTTACTTGTCGCCTTATCCTGACAGTTTGCGCCTTAGATACGCGTACTAATAATTATAAACAATTACTATGCAGATCTAATTAAGAACACAGCATTGTCCTTCTTTCGAAGGACAATTAATCATTTTGAATGTTAAAAGGAATTATTTTGTCTTCCTCTTCTTTGCCAACTTCATCTCATACTCCAACTTCTAACTCGGCACTAGCACCTGCTTCGCTGCACAGCACGACTAATGTAACACCTTCAAAACTACTTTGGTTTCGCAACGACTTAAGAACTAATGATAACCCTGCATTGCAGTATTTCATTAACCAATCAGGTTCTAACACGCCAGCTGAAGCTATTTTCTTTATATCCGAGCCACAATGGTTGTCCCATCATTGGTCAGCCATCAAAATTGACTTTATAAAACGTCATGCACAGGCTTTAGTAAGTGAATTAGCCCTGTTACATATACATTTATCAATTGTTACTGTTGATGATTTTAATGCGCAAGTCGATTACCTGAAACATTATTGTCAAAAAAATAATATTACTAATGTAATCGCTAATAGTGAACTGGAAGTTAATGAGCAACTGCGAGATCTTGCTTGCTCTGAACAGGGGATTCCATTAACACTATTTGAAGCTGATGTTATTGTACCGAAAGGCAAAGTACTGAATCAGTCTGGTCAAATGTATAAAGTATTTACCCCCTTTAAGCGTGCTTGGTTAACTCATATTCGTGAATTTGGTTTTAATTATCTTGGGGACGCGACTGCTATTACCAATAGTCAAACGATCAAGAGTGGACAGGTAAAGGAATCGCAGCAAAACAAAGGATCTGATTCTATCTCTAACAAATGGCCATTAGTCAATGTAGTCATGAAACAGGCAATGCCACAGTTTTATAGAGACAAAATATCCCGCTATAAAAGCAACCGAGATGTTCCATCAATAAAAGGCACCAGTGGCCTTTCACCCTATTTAGCTGCAGGTGTATTAAGCCCTAATTATGTATTGCATTCATTATTAAACAAATTTCCAGACATCTTAATCTCAAGCGATAGTGAAGAGTTTTGTTGGTTAAATGAAATAATTTGGCGAGAGTTCTACCGTCATTTGATGTTTGATCAACCGCGGCTTTGCAAGCACCAATGTTTTAATGACAAATACCATCAATCAGTTTGGCCTTATGATCAGGATCTTTTTAATGCGTGGTGTGAAGGTAAAACAGGGTATCCATTAGTTGATGCTGCAATGCGCCAGTTAAATCAAACCGGTTGGATGCATAATCGTTTACGTATGGTGGTTGCTAGTTTTCTCACAAAACATCTATTGATTGATTGGCGTTTAGGTGAAAAGTACTTTATGCAACATCTTATTGATGGTGATTTAGCTTCCAATAATGGTGGTTGGCAATGGGCATCTAGCACTGGCTGTGATGCACAACCTTATTTTAGAATTTTTAATCCGATCACACAGAGTGAAAGGTTTGATCCTAAAGGAACGTTCATACGTAAATATATACCAGAGCTAAGCAAAATACCTGACAAGCAAATTCACTTTCCACATAAATATATTAAGCAACATCACTTATCTATTTATTGGCCTGCGATTGTGGATCATAAAGAAGCCAGATTAAATGCTTTAGCTTTTTATAAATCACACTAAATCATTATGCTAGAAGATATAATTTAAGAAATACTAGAGTATTGATATGTAAAGCATATCAATATGTAAGCTAAATACTTGGTAATGTCGTGATTGCGGTAATGCAATGTTAGATGTTTTAGGTTGTCAGATTACAGTAGGTTTTAATAACGGATATATAGTTGATTTAGTTTATTCACGTACAACACTCTATTTTATTTGTAACAGCCGTATATTGGCAACAGTTGCTTTTATTTCTTTAGTGTTATTTTGATGACGGTAAATATAATGAACGATCAACAATTAGACGAACAACAATTAAAATCGCAAGCCTGTGAATCGGATGCACAACAAGCTGATGCTGTCACTCAAGATGAGCAAAGTTTAGATACTACTCAACAACAAAATGTGTCTGAAAAAGAAAGCTTAGTAGTTGCAAAGGATTCACTGTCAGATCTGTCTCAAGCCAATATATCAACTGGTAATCCTGGCCATTTACCTTATTTTTCCCCTCACCCTGACTGGTTATGTACCTTCATGGAAGTGTATCAAAATCTATCTGCCGATAACTTGAGTTTACTGGCATCAACTTATGATCAACAAGTGACCTTTATCGATCCTATCCATGAAATAAATGGTTTAGAAAATTTACACCAGTACTTTGAAAATATGTACCAAAACTTAAGCAGTTGTGATTTTAAGATAAATAATGTCATCGCTCAGCCAAATCAAGCGGCTATATATTGGGAAATGAGGTATCAGCATCCCAAATTAAATAAAGGTAAAATAGTTAGTGTGTTTGGTAGCTCACACCTATGTGCAAAAAAAGGAAAGGTTATCTATCATCGTGATTATTTAGACCTTGGTGCAATGTTGTACGAACAGCTTCCTCTATTTGGTCGAATCGTAAGCTGGATAAAAAATAAGGCGGCTAAATAATGGCGAATAAAAGGATACTCATTACTGGTGCCACATCCGGTATCGGACATGCACTTTTTGAGCAATACAGTGAACTTGGCGAAGAAGTTATTGCTTGTGGTAGGAACGAGTTACAGCTACAGAAGATGCAAAAAATAGCCTACAAAACCTGTGCATTTGATATGACTATTAAATCAGAGGTTGCAGCTTATGCTGAATCTATCGAGTTTCTAGATATATTAATTTTGAATGCAGGAAATTGTCGTTATATTGACAATGCGAAACAATTTGACGGTGAACTTTTTGCCGATGTCGTGACTACCAACTTAATCTCATTAGGTTGGTTGCTAGAGTACTTTTTACCTAAGGTGAAACCGGGGGGCCAAGTTGTATTTATAAGTTCCAGCGCAACTATCGTGCCTTTTCCTAGAAGTGAAGCCTATGGTGCATCAAAAGCCGGTATTGATTACTTGGCTAATAGCTTACGCCTCGATTTAGCTAAAGAAGAAATTGATGTCACTTTGGTACACCCTGGTTTTATCAAGACTCCTTTAACTTATAAAAACGACTTTACGATGCCATTTTTATTAACCAGTAAAGTGGCAGCAACAAAAATAATTAATGCCATTAACCAACGTAAAAAATATGCCCATTTTCCGAAACGTCTTACTTTATTGCTCAAGTTCTTTAGCTTATTGCCAACAAGTATCTGGCAAAAAATCATCATGAGAGATCAAAATTAATGAAAAATATTGCAATTATTGGCTCTGGTATTTCAGGTTTGACCGCTGCTTATTTATTATCTAAAAAACACAAGGTAACTGTGTTTGAAAAAAATGATTATATTGGAGGCCACACGGCCACGGTAGATATTGAAAAGGATGGAAAACCCTATGTTATCGATACGGGGTTCATTGTTTTCAATGATAAAACATACCCTAATTATTTAGCACTGTTAGATGAAATAGGAATTGGTAAACAAGCGACAGAAATGAGTTTTTCAGTGCATAACTGTCAAACCGGTTTGGAATATAACGGACACAACTTAAATTCACTGTTTGCACAAAGAAGCAATTTACTCAAACCAACATTTTGGATATTAGTAAAAGAAATTTTACGTTTTAATAAAATTTGTAAGTCTATCTTTGAACATGACACCTATTTACCCGGTTTAACGCTTGGTGAATTTCTAAACGATAATAAGTTTAGTGATTTTTTTGCTGAACATTATATTTTACCAATGGGTGCTGCCATTTGGTCTAGTTCGTTAGCACAAATGGAAGAGTTTGAGTTTCGCTTTTTCGTGCAGTTTTTTCACCATCATGGTCTACTCAATATTGCTGATAGACCACAATGGTATGTTGTACCCAATGGTTCTAGAAGTTATATAACACCACTTATTGAAGCGTTTAAAGATCGACTACATTTAAATGCAAATATCACTGGTATTACCCGACAAGATAATAAAATACATCTACATTTTGTTAATGATACGTCGAATGACTCAACCAGTAATAAGCAAACTATTGTACAAACTTTCGATGAAGTTGTTATTGCATGTCATTCCGATCAGGCTTTAGCTTTGCTACTTGACGCAACAGAGGATGAAGAATCGTTACTCTCTTCAATGCCATACAGTGAAAACTCAGTGATCCTTCATACGGATATCAGTTTATTGCCCGATAGAGAATTAGCTTGGGCAAGTTGGAATTACCAATTAAGCCAAGACCGAGAAAAAGCCGCGAGTGTGACCTACAACATGAACATCTTACAGGGCCTAAAAAGTGATCATACTTTTTGCGTCACCTTGAACCCAAAGCAAGATATCGACCCAACAAAGATTTTAAGAGAATTTACTTATCACCATCCTATTTTTTCTTCTGAATCTATTCGAGCACAACGACAAAGAGATCTTATTTGTGGGCGTAATCAAACACATTTCGCGGGTGCATATTGGCATAATGGTTTCCATGAAGATGGAGTTAGAAGCGCTGTTGAAGTCGCAAAACGATTTGATTGTTACCTTGACGCTTTTGCAGATAAAACAGATTAACAAAGCTTAATCAATAATAACGGCCCAGAATCATCATTTGCCGAACAAGGATTAACCATGTCTAGTTTGTTACCGTTTAGTCACAATGCCATTTACGTTGGCCATGTTATTCATAAACGTTTTCATCCCAAAAAACATAGCTTCAATGCGAGCTTATATATGTTGGCGTTAGATGTAGATGAGATTGAACAATCACCATGCGATCGCGGTGTATTTGGATTTTCTTGGTATCATCCGTTGCGTTTTGTTGAAAAAGATTACTTAAGAAGTGAACCAGATACATTGTCTCGACGTATTAAGAATAAAGTAATGCAATTAGGGGGTTACAATGAGATAGAGCGGATCCTGATGGTGGTTCAAGTCAGATGTTTTGGTCTTTATTTTAGCCCAGTCAATTTTTATTTTTGTTACGATAAACAACAACAATGTACGCAAATGTTAGCTGAAGTAAGTAATACACCATGGAATGAACGACATTATTATTGGGTTGATTTGTTACAACAAGATAAACCTAAGGTTACAGATAAAGTGTTCCAAGTGTCGCCATTTATGGATTTAGACATGACTTACACCTGGCACATTAAAGCACCGCAAATAGATAACGATAAATTACTGGTGAAAATAGAGAACAAACGTACGAACTCTCAATCAGGCGAAGTCGACAAGTTATTCGAAGCCAGTTTAATATTAAAAAGACAGGCTTTTACTACACGTAATATTGTCGGGGTATGGAGTCAGTTACCTATCATGACGGTCAAGATAGTGACGAGTATTTATTGGCAAGCTCTAAGATTATTCATTAAACGAATACCTTTTGTCGGTTATCAAAAAATCAGTTAACAACATTGCTAAACAGTTTTTAGGAGAATTTAATGGAAGAAATACAAAGTGTTGGTACACAAAATACGACGAGTTGGTTTGATAAACGTTGTCGTCATTTAGTCCATTCTGTATTTTCAAAGCTTAGCTATGGACAATTAGAATTAGTAGAGGCATCGCATAGTCAGTTTTTTCCAGAACAGATTCAATTAGATAACAAATTGGATATTATAAAAGGCAAAATTCATATCCATGACATGAGTGTTTATAAAGACTTTGTAAAAGGTGGAAGTATTGGTGTCGCAGAGGCATTTATTGCAGGTAAGTGGAGCAGTCCAAATCTAACCAACGTGATTCGAATATTTGCAAAAGCTCAACAACAAACGGATAAATTAGAATCCAAAAAATCTGTTTTCAATAAAATTAAAAATGCCATCACCCACTGGCAAAATAGAAATACACAATCAGGTTCAAAGCGAAATATATTGGCTCACTATGATCTCGGTAATGAGTTATATACACGTTTTCTTGACCCTCAAATGATGTACTCATCAGCGATATATCCTTCGCCGACAACTTCATTGGAATATGCCCAGCTTTATAAGTTAAAAACGATATGTGAACGTTTGTCTTTGACCAAGGACGATCATTTATTAGAGATAGGCACTGGTTGGGGCGGATTAGCCATTTATGCAGCTCAAAACTTTGGTTGTAAAGTAACGACAACTACCATTTCCGATGCCCAGTATGAATATGCAGAACAACGAGTGAAAGCCTTAAACCTTGAACATAAAATCACTTTATTGAAGAAAGATTATCGCGAGTTAACAGGCTCTTTCGATAAAGTTGTTTCCATTGAAATGATTGAAGCGGTGGGTTATGAGTTTTTACCTAGTTTTTTTGAACAATGTAATGACCGTTTGAAAGAGGGCGGGAAACTATTAATTCAATCAATAACTATTGCTGACCAACGATTTGAACACTACAAAAACAATGTCGACTTTATTCAACGTTATATTTTCCCTGGTGGCTTTTTACCGTCCGTTAATGTGCTATCAGAACAATTAACTGAAAGTAGCGAAATGGTGATTGAAGGGTTACATGATATTGGATTGGATTATGCCAAAACGCTTGCAGATTGGCGTAGCAGTTTTCTTAATTCTTGGACTGAATTAACGCAATTTGGTTATGATGAACAGTTTAAACGCCTTTGGTTATATTACTTTGCTTACTGTGAAGGTGCGTTTTTAGAACGTTCAATCAGTACAGTTCATTTAGTCGCAAGAAAGTAACTGATTTAACAATAAAATAACTTGAGTTAATAATAAAAAATTAAACATGAAAAAGCCGAATTCAGATTCGGTTTTTTATTAAACAACCTCAGTTCTGGATAAGCAAAGCGATACAACACCGCTATTTCCTCAGATTTCTTCGTTAAATTATTTCTCAATAACCAGTTATTGCTTCAATAATTCGCCTTGGACTACGCAAAACTAGCGGCACTGTATAGCGAAAAGAATAACTTTATGATTTGGAATATAATTCCGCTTCCATTAACCAGAATTGAGGTTAAATAACTATCTGATTTTTATTCTTTGTATAAAGCGATTAAAATATTAGGTATATTTATACTCTTATTACTATTCAGTACATATTAGGATTCATAATGAGTAAAGAAGTCGCAGTGCTAGCAGGTGGTTGTTTTTGGGGAATGCAGGATTTAATCCGTCAATTACCCGGTGTAGAAACAACTAGAGTCGGTTATACGGGTGGAGATGTTGCAAATGCAACCTATAGAGACCACGGTACACATGCTGAAGGTATTGAAATTGCATTTGATAATAAAGAAATTAGTTTTAGAAAGTTACTCGAGTTCTTTTTTCAAATACACGATCCCTCTACAAAGTTCAGACAAGGTAATGACTTAGGGGCTTCTTATCGTTCCGCTATTTATTACACGTCGGAAAGTCAGTTACAAGAGTCGATAAGAACCATAGCTGATGTTAATGCATCAGGTTTATGGCCAGGACCGGTTGTGACAGAAGTCGAACCTGCAGGGGATTTCTGGGAAGCAGAGCCTGAACATCAAGATTATTTACAACGATTACCAGATGGTTACACGTGTCATTTTGCGCGTAAAGATTGGGTATTACCAACTAGCAACTAATATTTAGGTTAGCGATTAAATATTTTAGGTTGCTTGTTAAAAAATAGCGATTGAAGGTTATAAACTTCAATCGCTATTTTTTATTTATTGATATGTTGTTTTATATTAAAACAAGCTATCCAGTGTTATTAAGCGTTCTGCCAACAGTTTATTGCTTCTGCGACCGTAAACTTACCTTCCAGTAACGCACGACCTACAATCATTCCTTGAGCGCCTGAGCGAGCAACATCTGCAATATCGTCAAGTGAACCGATACCACCTGATGCTTGCCAGGAAACACTTGGAAAAGCCACCACCATCTCTTTGTATAAATCAACATTAGAGCCTGTCAGAGTGCCATCTTTAGAGATGTCAGTACACAGAACATGCTTTAAACCCACTTTTAAGTAGATTTCTAATAACGATTCAATTGTCTGGCCACTGTCTTCTTGCCAACCAGATACAGCAACAATTTTATTACCTTGTGCATCGATATTAATATCAAGTGCCAACACAATATGTTCTGGCCCGTATTTTTCCATCCAACCCGCAACCATTTCTGGCTCTTTAACTGCAGTTGAACCGATAACAACTCGATGAGCGCCGGCATCTAATAAACCTTTAACGTCTTCTTCTGTGCGAACACCACCACCAATCTGTACTTTAGCTGGCGTATTCTTAATCAAACTTTCAATCACAGTTAATTGACGTTTAGTAATATCTTTAGCGCCATCTAAATCTACAAGGTGTAACCAGTTAGCGCCTTGTTCATTGTAAATAGTGTATAAGCTTTGTGGATCATCGCTGTATACCGTTTTTTGATCGTAATCACCTTGGTATAATCGCACAACTTTACCATCGATAAGATCAAGTGCTGGGATAATCATATTAAAGCTCCAAAAAGTTTTTGATTAATTGAGCGCCTGCTTTTCCTGAGCGCTCCGGGTGAAATTGTACACCGTAAAAATTTTCTTTATTTACTGCTGCTGTAAACGGTGAACCATATTCACAACTTGCGATGGTGTTTTCGTTAACAGGTAACGCATAACTGTGTACGAAATAAAAGTAACTGCCTGCCGGAATGTCTTTGAACAATGGTTCGTCTAATTTAGGCGTGATTTGATTCCAGCCCATGTGAGGAGAACGCAAAGGGGCCACATCCATTTTTTCAACAAAACCGTCAACCAAGCCTAATGTATCTATCATTGATTGATCGCCAAAACCTTCTTCGCTACCTTGCGCAAGCATTTGCATACCTAAACAGATGCCTAAAACTGGTTGAGTTAACTTTTTAATTTCATCAACTAAGTTGCGTTCAATTAAGTTCGCCATCGCTTCTTTTGCAGTACCAACACCGGGCAGAAATAGTTTATCAGCCTGTTGTAAAATAGCAGGATCTTTACTAACGGTAACTTCGTACCCTAAACGCTCAATAGCAAATCTCACTGATGATAAGTTAGCGCAACCAGTATCAATAATAACGATCATAAAACACCTTTACTTGATGGCAAATCAGTACCAATGATTTGTATACTTTGACGCAGAGTACGGCCAAATGTTTTAAACAAACCTTCCACCATATGATGAGCATTGCCATTTTCAACTTCTAAATGAATAGTAGCTCGCATTGCTTGTGCTAGTGAATAGAAAAAATGCTCAACCATTTCTGTTGACATTGTCCCCACTAATTCACGTGGGAAATCAGCTTTAAATTTAAGGAAAGGGCGCCCTGACAAGTCTAATGTACAACTCGCTTTAGTCTCATCCATTGGCAATACAAAACCAAAACGGCCAATACCACGTTTATCACCTAGCGCTTTATCTAATGCTTCACCCAGTGCTAATGCAGTATCTTCTACGCTGTGGTGGTCATCAATATGTAAGTCACCTTTAACACTAACGTTCATTTGGAATCCAGCATGGGTAGCAATTTGATCTAACATGTGATCAAAGAACCCCATACCTGTATCAATTTTATTTTCACCCGTTGTATCTAAATCAACAAATACATTGATGTCTGTTTCTTTAGTGGTGCGTGTTACAGAAGCAGTACGACCACGGCTTGTTAATTGATGAACAATTTTTTTCCAACCAAGTGTTTCTTTGTTGTAAAGAATACCTGTAATGCCCATATTTTCTGCAAGGCCGATATCAGTATGGCGATCGCCAATAACATAAGAATTTTTATGATCGATACGGCCAGATTGTAAATATTCTTTGACCATACCTAAATGTGGTTTACGACAACTACAGTTGTCCTCTGGGAAATGAGGACATAGCAATGTTGATTCAAATTTAACACCCTGTGATGCAAATATTTCCATCATTTTATTCTGTGGAATATCAAAATCACTTTGTGGGTAGCTAGCAGTGCCTAAACCATCTTGGTTTGAGACAATCACAAGAACATAACCTGCATCTTGCAGCGTTAATAAACTGGGAATGACATACGGTTCAAACACGAGCTTCTCAAGGCTATCGACCTGTTTATCACTAATAGGCTCATCAATTAACGTTCCATCGCGGTCGATGAATAGAAATTTTTGTGTACTCATTTTGGTTTCCTACAGTGAGTTTAATGTCTTTAATGTTTTGCTCATTTCATCACTGTTACCAATGGTGATACGAACACAATTTTCTAAGCGAGGTTTGTTTGCAAAATCTCGCATGATGATTCCATCGTCAGCAAACGCTTGGAATACTTTAGCTGAATCAGTAAAACGCACTAATAAGAAGTTACCAGTGGTTGGAAATACTTCAGTCACACAGTCTAATTTTCGGACTGCATTGGCTAAAACTTGACGGTTATTATTTAGCACTACAACGCGATCGCGCATGATTTCAAGACCTTCATCTGACAAAGCTTGTGCAGCAATTTGTGCCACAGGGCCTGGTACAGGGTAAGGTGCAATCACTTTGCCCAACATCTCAATGACTGATGGTTGTGCTAAGGTAAAACCACAGCGAATCGAGGCTAATGCAAAAGCTTTAGATAAGGTTCTGGTGATCACTAAGTTTTCATGGTCAGCAATCAGGTCCGTTTGGCTTAATTCAGGACAAAATTCGATATAAGCTTCATCGGCTACGATCAACGCTTTACCCGCCGTAGCAGATAATAATTTAGCCAGTTTTTGTTTATCTAGCATATTACCGGTTGGATTATTAGGGGCGCATAAAAATACAATTTTAATACGTCCGTTTGATGCTAATACGGCTGCTTCAACGGCATCATAGTCAACATCAAAATTAGCCTGTAATGCAACTTGCTCAACACCTACACCACAGGTTTCTGCACTGATTGCATACATACCGTAAGTGGGAGGGCATATTAAAATACTGTCCACTTCAGCTTCACAAAACGTTCTAATTAATACTTCAATACTTTCATCAGCACCACGTGTAGTGAGTATCTGATTACTATTGAGCTTTGAATAAGCAGCGTATGCATTAATGATTTGAGGAGGTTGGAATTCTGGGTAACGATTTAGATTTGATGAATCAAGTTGGTAGATACTGCAATCGGGTGCTTCGTTAGCATTAAGCCAAACATCACCACGACCACCAATACGGCGAGCAGAAAGATAAGGTGTTAAAGCTTGCACTGTTTTTCTCGCAAGCTGTTGGATAGTACTCATCGATGATTCTTCCCTAAATATTGCCTGAGTCGTTATATAACTGACTACTCAGGCGATTACATGATCTATTGATTGACCTAATAAATGACCTATTGCTGATCTAGTTTTTCCATACGGATTGTAACTGCACGCTTATGCGCTGTTAACCCTTCAGCAGCAGCCAAACAAGTTACCGCAGGGGCTAAATTACGTAAACCTTCCTGTGTTAACTCTTGTACGGTATAACGTTTAACAAAATCAGCTAAGCCTAAACTTGAATACGTTTTAGTGTAACCGTAAGTTGGTAATACATGATTAGTACCACTTGCATAATCACCGACTGATTCTGGCGTCCATGCACCCAAGAAAATAGACCCTGCGTTTTTCAGCATTGGTTGTATTGCTCTTGGTTGTTCAGTTTGTACAATCAAATGTTCTGGTGCATAACGATTCGAGATAGCAACCGCTTGTTCAAGATCTTTACACACAATACTGACACTGTTGGCAATTGCTTTCTCAGCGATTTCACGACGCTCTAAAACGGCTAGTTGACTCGCTATTTCAATGCCCGTTTGCTCAGCAATCTTTGCACATGGGGTCACTAGAATAGTTTGCGAATCATGACCATGTTCAGCTTGAGATAGTAGGTCAGAAGCAATAAAAGCAGGATCTGCATCTTTATCGGCAATTACTAATACTTCAGAAGGGCCTGCTGGCATATCAATCGCAGCACCTGCAAAGTCGTTACTGACTTGGCGTTTAGCTTCAGTAACAAATGAATTGCCAGGGCCAAATATTTTATCTACCGGTTTAATAGTCTCTGTTCCGTAAGCTAATGCTGCAATTGCTTGTGCACCTCCTACAGAATAGATTTCATTAACACCACATAGTGATGCCGCATATAATATTTCATCAGCTAGTGGCGGCGGTGAACACAATACTAAACGCGCACAACCTGCAATTTGTGCAGGCGCACCGGTCATGATCACCGTCGATGGCAATGGCGCACTGCCACCAGGAATGTACAAACCAACTGATTCAATTGCTTGGGTATGCATTTCACACACAACACCGGGCATTGTTTCAACACGTATGACATCTTGCTTTTGTGCTATGTGAAATTTAACGACTTGATCGTAAGCTACTTTTATCGCATTTTTTATATCACTACCAAGGCGTTCCGTCGCAGCATCAATATCTGTTTGCGTTAAGGTAAAGTTATCACCAGTTATTTTGTCAAAACGTTTGGTGTAATCAAGCAAAGCTTGATCACCATGTTGACGAATATTAGCAATAATCTCAGAAACAGTAGCGGTTAAACCCGAAGAATCTGCCATTGCAGGGCGAGCAAGTAATTGAGCTTGCTGTTCAGGTGTTAGTTGTTCCCAGTTGACCGTTTGCATTGCCATTTTTTATACTACTCCATCATTTTTTCAATAGGTAATACTAGAATTGAACTCGCGCCTAATGCTTTTAATTGTTCCATCGTTTCCCAGAACAAGTTCTCTTTACTTACAACGTGTAAAGCAACGTGATCTTCGCTTCCGGCTAATTCCATCACGGTTGGTAAATCAGAACCTGGTAATAGATCAGTAATGGCCGCTAGATTAGCCTTAGGTGCATTCAACATGATGTATTTAGATTCTTTTGCTGTTTGTACACCGTCAATACGCGTAAGGATGCGATCCACTAAGTCTTGTTTAGCGTCAGTTAATGGTTTGTCACGTTGCATTAATACAGCAGTAGAACGGTAAATCACTTCTACTTCCTTTAAGCCGTTCGCTTCTAAGGTTGCACCAGTCGAAACTAAGTCACAAATTGCATCGGCTAGTCCTGCGCGAGGCGCAACTTCAACTGAACCTGTTAACATACAAGAGGTATAAGGAACATTGGCTTCTGCCATAAAACGTTTCAAGATGTGAACATAAGTTGTTGCGATACGTAGGTTTGCTAAAGATTGCACACCATGATAATCAAAATCATTGTCAACGGCTAGAGAGAAACGACATTCACCAAAGGCTAACTCTTTTACTACTTTATGTGCTGTTGGTTCGTTAGCAACTTTACGCATCATGCTTTCTTCTTCAAGCACGTTTTGACCAATAAAACCCAAATCAACTACACCATCCATTACTAGCCCTGGGATATCGTCATCGCGTACACGAAGGATATCAATTGGCATATTGTCACTGTGTGCTATTAAACGTTGGGTATTTAAATTAATTTTAATTCCACAGGCTTTTAATAATTTAACCGTGTCATCACTTAGACGACCTTTTTTCTGTATTGCGATTCTTAAACGTTGCTCTGACATAAACTCATTTCCTTGCATTTAAAACTAAAAAACCCTCGGGAGGTTTACTTCCGAGGGTTTAAATTTGGGTAACCACTGGAAGCACACAACATCTCTTCCAAGAAAAATCCTGAAAGATTAGGTAATATGATGGTGATGTGCTTTCAGATTTACTTTCTTCATGGTGATTAAAACTCTGTAATTTAATTGACACTAAGCCTACCAATCTCAATCCAAAATGTGAAACTATTTTTGGACATATCTAAGTCCAATTTGGAATAATTATGCAAAAACTTTGATTATTCACTCGTAATAGATTCATTTTCACTATTTTGTATCTCTATTTGTTCTAATTTTTCTCTTTCAGCTTTAGAAATATATTTGCTCTTTGTGTTAGGCGCAGCTTTTGCATTAATCTTTTTCATACGTTTTTTGAGGATGCTATTTAGTTTCTTTTTGCGATTCATGTTAAAACCCTTATTAATATGAGTTGTATTGTAAAGAGTATAGGGATAAATTCAAAGTTCAATTTGATTACAATGACAAACGTTTTATCCATTAACGCACACAATCTGAGTAGGAGGGGATATGAGTCAACATCTCATTAATGACTTCATCAACAGAACCTATGTGTTTAAACCTTTTCAAACTAATAAAATGTCCACCGGTAAGGTAGTCAAATATCAAGCATCTAACCGTAACAATAATGCCTCACCTGAAGATATAGAAGAAAGTGTGCATTTTCTGAAACCCATTAGAGCCACTAAAAAAACAGAACAAGAAGAAATACCAGAAACAAAACATATCGATATCACCATCTGATGGTTAACTCTACTACTCGGTGTGATGAGTGTAATCAAACATATTGTTTAATAACTGTATTTTTCAACAACTATATCGTTCAATAACTACAAGAGAATCACTTATTTTTCTTACGCTGATGGTAATTAGATAAGCCAGTAGGAATGACCTTCGGGAACTTCTTCGTTGATTTAATCAAATGTTTAATCGCTAACAAGGGATGTCTAAGCAACATCTTAGGGCCTGCATAACGCATCACCACTTGTGCCTGTTGCCTAAATTGAGGTTTATAACAATGAATAGGGCAGTGCTTACAAGCAGGTTTGTTATCACCATAAACACATCTATCTAATTTTTGTTTTGCATGTTCGATCAGTGCTAAGCATTGTTCACAAACACAATGCTGATGGTGTGCTTTACAATAAATCGTCGTCATCGCTCGAATAGTATTAAGTTCGACAGTTAAATGAGGTGTTAATAAAACTGCCTTCTTTTGTTCTGTCATTGTGTCCCCGTAGTGGTTTCCCGTTGTAATGGCTCTATGCAATAGTGCTAGTTATGGCGCAATGATAGTTATGTTGTTATGAGTAAAGACTGTTTGTATTTTTTACTGCGTACTAAAGCATGTTCAGTTTAAGATTATTAACGTAGAATATTATACATTATTCAACGGCAGAGCTTAATAAATTGATTGCTTCATTTTTTTCTTCAACAGGCGCACTTGCCAATATTCTTCCTCACTTTATTGGTCGAGACGCTCAAGTTAAAATGGCCGAGTCCGTTGACCAAGCGATTAAGCAACAAAGTGCATTAGTAGTCGAAGCAGAAACAGGCACCGGTAAAACGTTTGCTTATTTAGCGCCTGCATTATTAAATTTAGATAAAAGCTTAGGGCAAAAACTAGTTATCTCAACGGGCAGTAAAGCACTACAAGAACAATTGTACTTAAAGGATCTCCCTCTTTTATTACAAGCCACTAACTTCACAGGACATTGCACTTTATTAAAAGGGCGTGCGAACTATCTTTGTATTGAGCGACTTAATCGTTTTATGCTTGAAACGCGTTTCAAACAACCTAACCTGCATAATGAATTAGTCGCAATTAAAGATTGGTCTATTAGTACCGGTACAGGTGATATTGCAGAAGTTGATGATTTGCCTGAAGATGCAATGATCATTCCCTCAATTACCAGTAGTAATGATAATTGCCTCGGTAAAGAATGCCCAAGTTATGAAGATTGTTTTGTTGTGAAAGCAAGAACCAAAGCGATGGATGCAGATGTTATCGTTATTAATCATCATCTGTTTTTTGCCGATTTAGCAGTGAAAGAGACCGGCTTTGGTCAATTAATACCAGAAGCTGATTGTTATATATTTGATGAAGCCCATCAACTGCCAGACATTGCCAGTCAATATTTTGGTGAAAGCTTATCAAGTAAGCAACTCACTGAACTAGCCAAAGAAATCGACTTTGTTTATCGTACCGAATTAAAAGAAGCCAAACAGATGGCAAAAGCGGCTGAGCAATTACGCGCTGCATCTTTAGATTTTAGGCTCGCCTTTGCAATCGAAAAAGGCTCGGGTAGTTGGCGTGACAAAAGTAAAGATCGCGCGATGCAAATGCACGTCACACGTTTACAACAAGTCATGGGCTTTTTAAAACAAGTATTGACCGAGCGTTTGGGTAAAAGCGAAGTACTAGATCACTGCTTTGAAAAAATTAATCAATACAGTTTATTGTTTGAACGTTTAAATAACACCCATGAAAGCGGATTCAGTTATTGGTATGAATGTACTAAGCAGCACTTTTCATTGAATATCACGCCGCTCAGTGTCGCTACTCGTTTTCAAACCGAGTGTCAAAAAAAGCAAGCAAGTTGGATATTCACCTCCGCTACTTTGTCGGTTAAAGGGGAGTTTAAGCATTTCACCCAGTTACTTGGGTTAACTGCAGCTAATTGCTTACAATTAAGTAGTCCTTTTGATTATGCAACACAAAGCCTCTTTGTGGTTCCTCGATTAATACCAGAACCGGGTACTCCTGGATTAGCGGCTAAATTAGTTGATATGTTATCGCCTGTTATTAATGCCAGTAAAGGGCGCTGTTTTTTCCTCTGTACCAGCCACTCGATGATGAATCAGCTCGCACAAGCTTTCCGTGAATCGTTAACTTTACCTGTTCTATTGCAGGGTGAAAAAAGTAAACAAGCCTTGTTAGATGAATTCATTACTCACGGTAACGCATTATTGGTGGCAACGGGCAGTTTCTGGGAGGGCGTTGATGTACGTGGGCAAACGCTATCTTGTGTGATTATCGATAAAATCCCTTTTGCTTCACCTGAAGAGCCTTTACTAAAAGCACGCATGGAAGATGCCGAGTTGAAAGGGGGTGACCCATTCTTTGACGTACAATTACCACAAGCGGTGATCACTTTAAAACAAGGCGTTGGGCGGTTGATTAGAGCGGAACAAGACAAAGGTGTGTTAATTGTTTGTGATACACGTTTAGTGAGTCGAAAATATGGCAATCTTTTCCTTAATAGTTTACCTTGCATGCCGCGAACTAGAGACCTTAATAAGGCAATCGATTTTCTTACTTTAATTGAATAAACTAATCGAATAAACTAACGCTATTTTATTGGCTCGTTTTTAACAAGCATGATTGAAATGCTTTAACACTCAGACGGCCGAAATAATCGATAAGCTAACTCTCTGGTGACCAGTTTCAAATTTTTTATAATTTAACTTAATGACGGTAAACAATAGTTATTTAACCGTAACGCCGGACACTTTCTCACATTCATTAAATAGGCGATTTATGTCATCTACATACAATATTCTGTGCATTGATTCTTCAACAGAAGCATGTTCGGTTGCAGTATTAACTAAACAAGCAACCATTTTCCAACGCTTTATGCTGGCTCCTCGAGAACATACTCAACGCATATTACCAACCATTGATGAGGTGATTAAAGAGGCAAGCTTATCGTTATCAGATATCGATGTGATTGCTTACGGCCAAGGACCAGGTAGTTTTACCGGGGTTAGGATTGGAATCAGTATTGCTCAAGGACTCGCATTTGGGTTAGAAAAGCAAATGGTTGGTGTTTCGACGTTACAAGCAATGGCACAGGAAGCATTAACGCTTAGTTTGGCTCAGCAAGGAACAAACACAAAACCTATTCATATTTATGCTGCTATTGATGCTCGTATGGGCGAAGTTTATTTTGCTCATTATCTTAATGTAAATGGTGTCATGGTATTACAGGGTAAAGAAACGGTCGTCAAACCACAGGACTTGATCAATTCAATGTCTGAAACAGGTGATTCAATTCAACCAAACAGTTTATTAGTTGGTACTGGGTGGGCTGCATATCCTGAGCTATTAAATGCGTTTCAAGTCTGCCATGTTTCTGATGTTTTATACCCTAATGCTGCATTTATGTTGCAATCTGCTAGCGAATTAATCGCTAAGAACGCTGCTGTTGACCCTGAAAATGCTACACCTATCTATTTACGTGACACTGTCACGTGGAAAAAGCTACCAGGTCGCGAATAATTGTCTATAATGCAAATAGACAATGCAGATATAAATAACATTCACTTAGAGGTAGTTCTAATAACCTATGGCCATTTATAATAATGTTGCAATGACAAATAACCCAATTAATACGGGTAAATTGTCGCAAGTTAAAAAAAATGAAAATACGCCACCCGTTAGCGAAATTAGTCCTGTCTCTAAGAAAACTGACTCAACTGAGTTTTCTTTAGTCCTTTCAACAGAACAACAAGAGTCGATCAATGATACCATTGGTTATGACCAACCAAGTGCTAAAGAGCGTGGTGCATTAGATGCATATCATCAAGTAGCAACACAAGAAAAACGAGAACAAGTGATTGATAGCATGAGCTTTCATTTTGTAGTTTAACTGAATTTTATCTAGCTTAACTAATGCCAAACTGAACCTAAAGCGTTTATCACAGTCTATCAACTCCTATATTTATAATCTCTTAGGTTAATTATGTTGCGTCATTTTATACTGTCACTGACTTTAATATTTGCTATCTCTCCCTTCAAATCTCTTGCAAATACTTACCCGATTCCACTCTCTCTGTCGCAAATCGATGTGCTAGCGCACTTGATCTGGAAAAATGAAGGTGCCGGTAAAAAGGAGCATCTTACGGTCTGGAATAGAGATGAAGATTTTCCTTCGATGGGAATCGGGCATTTTATTTGGTATCCAACGGATAAAAAAGGACCATACATCGAACAATTCCCTGCTTTACTTGATTATATTATTAGCAAGGCCGTCCCCGTCCCCAAGTGGTTAATTAACGCCAAAACAGCCCCCTGGAAAACAAGAGAAGAATTTTATCGTGAATTTAATAATGAAAGCCTCACTCAATTAAGGCAATTAATGCAAGATACTGCTGCATTACAAGCTCAGTTTATTATTAAACGCTTAGAAAAAGGTATTCCTGCTATCTTAGCGAATAGCACTAAAAAACAAAGCGTTAAAATAAATCAAAGCCTAGATGCATTAAAAGCAACACCCGAAGGTATTTTTGTTTTATTAGATTATATTAACTTTAAAGGTGAAGGCATCTCTGATAAGGAAAAATATCAAGGTCAGGGTTGGGGCTTAAAACAGGTTTTGTTGGCGATGCCAGATCAAACTGATAATGTATTACGTAGCTTTGCTTTAGCTGCCGATGAAATGCTCACAAGGCGTGTTAAAAATGCACCGAGAGATGAACTAATGTGGTTAAAAGGATGGAGAGTGCGTATTCATCATTACCCCTCATTAAACATTAACGCTAACAACATTCAATAATGTAACAGGATCTTTAGCACGCAATTAATCTGATTAAATATTATCTGTATTAACGTTAAGACTTGCGAATTGATCCTTGCACTTCATCAACAAATTTTTCTTTGTTAATACAACAGTTGATTGTATTAACTTTCTGATTTTATCCTTTTGTCATTATTTGAGTATTGATTTTTTCATTTTTTCTATACAATAATAAAAATTTCATTAATAAAAACCCACTATTACAAGGTCCTATTATGTTATATCGAGTTATGCGCAGTTTATTATTCAAGATGAATCCAGAAAAAGCTCATGATCTTTCAATTAAACAGCTCAAATTAACACACGGTACATTATTAGATCTTTTATACCGCCAAAAAGTACAACATCGCCCGGTGCAAGTTATGGGGTTAACATTTCCTAATTCACTTGGACTTGCTGCCGGTCTTGATAAAAATGCTGAATGTATTGATGCCTTTGGTGCAATGGGTTTTGGTCATATTGAAGTGGGAACTGTTACGCCAGTTGGGCAACCGGGAAACCCTTCTCCTCGTTTATTTCGTGTATTAGAAGGTGAGGGGATCATCAACCGTATGGGGTTTAATAATGACGGTGTAGATAACCTGATTGAAAATGTAAAAAATAGCAATTTTAAAGGTGTTATTGGAATCAACATAGGTAAAAACATCCATACTCCTGTAGAACAAGGCAAGCAGGATTATTTACTGTGCATGGATAAAGTTTACCCATACGCTGGTTATATTGCAGTCAACATTTCGTCACCTAATACTCCAGGGTTACGTTCTTTACAATATGGTGAAGCATTAGATGATTTATTAGATTCATTAAAAACACGCCAACAAGAACTTGCGGAAAAGCATGGTAAATATGTGCCAGTCGCCTTAAAAGTTGCGCCCGATTTAAGTGACGAAGAGATTGAGTCTATTGCTCAATCATTATTGAAATACAAAATAGACGGTTTAATTGCAACCAACACAACATTAGACCGAGCAATGGTTAAAGGTATGTCACATGCTTCAGAAGCAGGTGGTTTGAGTGGAAAACCTGTACAAAGTAAAAGTACTGCCGTGATAGCTAAATTTGCACAACATCTTAATGGGCAAATACCAATCATAGGTGTAGGTGGTATCGATAGTGTTATTGCAGCAAAAGAAAAAATTAATGCCGGCGCAAGCTTGGTGCAAATATATTCAGGTTTTATCTATCAGGGACCATCATTAGTTAAAAATATTGTTAACTACATTTAAAAATATGGCTGCCAAGTAAACGACATAATCATGTTGCTTCGCTAGTACAGCAACATGAAATATGAACGGCCCTTGAAATAAAAGTAATTGCCCTAAGTATTTAATGTTACTTTATTAAAGGCCAGTGCCTTTTAAATTTAAGGTTAAGTGATAGTGATAGAACATGAGGAGAAAGTAATGGATTATATTCCAAAAGCAGAATGGCAGTGGGTCTTTGACCAGCAACAGGGAAAGCTATCTGTTGTCGACCGTGAGCGAACCTTCCCAATTGTTTACGAATCCAATATGTTACGTTTACGAGAAAGCCAAGTGTTGTCGTTTACCGTTGATGATGTCACGCGTTATATTGAATTGTTTGAAAGTGAATCATTAAGTCACTTTGAAGAGTCTCTGCGTTGTAAAATAATCTTACATTTAATCGCAATAGATCTATTTCACAAACCAATGATGCCTAAAAGTTGGTTATTTCAAACATCAGAGCATCAACAAATACAATATAATAATGGCGAGTTAGCTATCTTAACGACCTCTGGGGTACCTGAGTCTGCTAAGTACATGGTATTGGAACAACAGGACAATTTTTGCTTATGTATGCTATTCGATGAATGTCATACTTTTTCTAATGGAAAAATATTCAAACAATTTCAGATCATTAAAGTCACCGCTGACAAATTAACGCCATGTTTAGAATCACAACCACAAGAATGGATTTCATTTCAAAATGCGGGCTAATTTTATGATTAGTTTTATGAGTAATTTTTCATTTTTACTTTTGTAATAAAAAACCGCTTATTAAGCGGTTTTTTATTAATGTTTGATAGTCGAATCACTCCATTCGGCTTAGAAAAACTAAACAGATCACTTCAACGTTCAAATATTAATCGTTACGTTTAGTTACTTCTAATAAATGGTAACCGAACTGTGTTTTAACTGGACCTTGTACTTCGCCTACTGGCGCACTGAACACAACTTTATCAAATTCAGGCACCATCATACCAGGACCAAATTCACCTAAATCGCCACCTTGTGCACCCGATGGGCAAGATGAATGTTGTTTCGCAACTGAAGCAAAATCAGTACCTGCTTCGATTTCGTTTTTTAATGTTAAGCATTGTTCTTCTGAGCTAACTAATATGTGACGTGCTTGAGCTAAAGCCATGGTAATTCCTTAAATGGTATAAAAGAGCTCGATTGTAACGGCAGAAAGTATAAGGTGCAAATATCAGTGTTCATGTGTATTGATTTTTTATAAATTATATTAATTTTAATACTTGCATATTAAAATTAAAGTCATATTATGTCGAAAAGCTGTTATTTATATTGCTCACACATCACGCGTAAATAACATCAACAAAAGCCATTTATCGTGGCGTAATATTTATTAATGAGGTCAGCATGAAACGCATTGCATTATTTTTATTAACTAACTTAGCCGTTATATTGGTGTTAGGTATTGTGTTAAGTATTGTTTTTTCAGTTACTGGAATGGACTCACGAAGTATCGGTGGGCTATTGATGCTAGCAACAGTATTTGGTTTTGGTGGTTCATTCATTTCATTAGCTATGTCCAAGTGGATGGCAAAGAGAAGCACAGGAGCGGTGGTTATTACTTCCCCTAGTAATGAAACCGAACGTTGGCTACTACAAACAGTCACAAGACAAGCCAAACTAGCAGGTATTAAGACACCTGAAGTGGCAATTTATAATGCTCAGGATATGAATGCCTTTGCTACCGGCATGAAAAAAAATGATGCGTTAGTGGCTGTTAGTACTGGTTTGTTACAGCAAATGACAAGTGATGAAGCCGAAGCTGTTTTAGCTCATGAAGTCAGTCATGTTGCAAATGGAGATATGGTAACGCTTGCGTTAATCCAAGGCGTAGTTAACACCTTTGTTATTTTCCTAGCACGTGTTATAGGAGGTTTAATTGACAATGCAATGCGTAATAATAATGAAAATTCGGGGCATGGTTTCTCTTATTACATCATTGTATTTATATTAGAGATGGTATTTGGTGTACTTGCAAGTACGATTGTTATGTACTATTCACGTCAACGAGAGTTTAAAGCTGATTCAGGCTCTGCTTCACTGGTTGGTAAACATAAGATGATTGCCGCATTACAAAAATTGCAAAAAACATCTGAGCCACAACTAGAAGGTAGCTTAATGTCATTTGGCATATCGGGTAAAAAGAAAAATAGCTTATTTATGTCACACCCTCCACTAGAAGATCGTATTAAAGCCTTACAAAATAGCCAGGTGATATAACCTTATAAAGGTATTAAAGTATGAAAGCATCAAGACTATAAAGATCTAAAAGAAATAAGGAGCTAAGTTTATTTAAACCTATCATTAGTTAATTATACTGTTAGTTAAATTTTTGTATTTTGATCCGCAACCGGTATTTATAGCGTGTAACTTTTTATGCGCTATTTTTTTATCTGTTTTACTGTAAAATCAATGCTCTCCTAATTTAATCTGATGTGCTCGCTATGAATACCTATATCGACAAATGCCTAAAAATTGTCAGTTCTCTATGTCTTACTCTATTGATAGTGGCATGTACCCCGTATCAAAAGCCGCTGACTATCGGTGCGTCACCTTGGCCAAATTTTGAGTTTGCTTTTTTGGCAGGTGAACTGGGCTACTTAGATAAAGATAAATATTCATTACTTGAACTTACTTCTCCTACTAGCGTCATTCAAGCTTTTCAGACAGCGAAACTCGATGTTGCTTTTCTTTCATTGGATGAAGTGTTAACGCTAGTCGCTTTAGGAATCGATTTAAAAATAATCTCAGTGATTGATCGTTCTAGAGGAGGGGATGCGTTAATGGCCAAGCCCGAAATAAAGTCACTGGAAGAATTAAAATGGCACTCTATTGGTTATGAAAACAAAGCAGCTGGCGCCTTGTTATTAGATAAAGTTTTTTCGCTAACGGACTTAAATAATCAGACCGTACAACTCTTTGAAGTCAAACAAAATGAACTTAAGGATGCTTATTTACGTGGTGATATAGATGCCTTAATTGTTAAAGAGCCGGTAAAACAACAATTATTAGCATTAGGAGCAAGAGAACTTATTAACTCTAAATCCTTAAGTTTACCCATTATTAATCTAATGGTCGTTCGAGGTAGTTTACACCAAGAAAAAGAAGTGCAAATAACGCACTTTCTAAAACAATTTTATCGTGCTCAAGCATTCTATGAGGAGCATACAGCTGAAGCTTTAGCCAGCATGTCAGTAAGGTTGCAATTATATCCTTATACTCTGAAAAATGCCTTTGAGAATACGCATTTTATTCCGCCTAAAGAGGCGTTAATGTTCTTATCTGGTTCACCTTCAAATATGCAACTGCGAGCACAAGAATTAAGTAAGTTGATGAGTGATAAAAGGATGTTAAGTCAAATACAAACAAACTTAGCGACGTTAATATCAACAGGTATCTTAGAGCAGGCAATTTATGAATAAAATTCGTAGAATTTCACTATTAATCATATTGCCCGCAATATTTCTGAGCATATTCTTTGTTTTTCAAACGATCATCTTTATTCAAGATTTTCGTCAAAGTCAAGACCAGTTATATGTCGAAGCGGAGCAAGACATCAAAGGTTTAGCTGGGCAATTACAAACCTCATTATCTAATGCTTTAATGCGCCTTGAAAAGGCGCGTGCACAAGATTTTGTCTCCACTGCTGCATTAAATGAAAATGTACAAACGGTAGCTGTGATTGACAAAAATCAACAAATTATTCTTAGCAATAACTTCCGTGAAAAATACATGTTTTCAAAACTACAACTTGAACGTTATGAAGGTGCCGTATTAAATCGTGTTATTAATGATAATGAAATTGTAGTCAAATATTTCAAACAAAGTAAAGAGTTAGTAGTTTATGCGCCTTTACAAATGATCTCTAAAGGTAATAGCTTAAACCGCAAATTTAATGGCATTATTTTTATACGCTATTCATTAGAGAGTGCCTACAGTGAGCTAACACACAGTAAGCTAATCGAGCTTATTAAGCAATGTGCCTTATTGTTACTGACGGTCAGCTTATCCGTATATTCGCTCAATAGCTTGGTGATAGTCCCACTTAAAAGCCTTGTAACTCAGATGCGTAACTATGATTTAACAAATTTATCCGAATTAACTGATAAAGGCGTTGGCGAAATAGGATTTTTGCAGCGCACTTTTTCTGAATTAATTGTCAGCGTATCCGATAATATGAACGAGCTAGCTGGTAGTGAACAACGTTTATTATACGCACTTAGAGGCGCACGAGACGGCGTATGGGATTGGGATATAAAACGTGACCATGTATTTTTTTCCAATCGTTGGAAAGAGATATTAGGTTATCAACCGGAAGATATAAATGCAGACATTACAGAGTGGGAAACTCGTATTCATGATGATGATCTTTACAATGTGTTTAATGACTTTTGCGAGCACTTTGTGGGGCGAGACTCATTTTTTGAAAACTCTCATCGAATACGCTGCAAAAATGGGGAATACCGTTGGGTATTAACGCGAGGGCAGACAGTATCTTGGGATAGCAAAGGTAATCCGCTACGTGTGATCGGCACTATGATTGATGTTTCGGCTTACAAGGTATTGCACACCTCAATCAAATATCAGACGCAGTATGATGAAGTGACTGAATTACCAAACAGATCTGGTTTAATCGCTCATATTTCAGATGAAAATATAAGGCAAGAGAACAATGGATTATTTGGTGCGTTAATATTAATTGATGCACAACAGTTCTCAGCAATTAACGAACTTGATGGCAACCACAAAGGGGATCAACTATTAAGTTTAATTGCAAGACGATTAGAAAAACACATTAGTGTGCCCGATTATGTTGCTCGTTTACGAGGTTGTGAATTTGTTATTGTCTTATCTGATTTACATTCAGACCGCGAGCAAGCGGCTCAAATATCGATACGTTTTGCTGAACAGGTTGCGTTAACACTCAAACAGCCGTTCAATTTAATGAGTGAAAAGCTCACCTTGAAATTTGCCTATGGCATTACGCATTTTCCAAGTGAAGGCTTGCAAGCAGAAGATGTACTTCGCCAAGCATCAATGGCGATGAAAACAGCACAGGCTAATCCATTAAATAATATTAGCTTTTTTGCAAAAGAAATAGAGGAAAAAATTAATCGTACACATCAATTACAAAGTAAAATACGTCAAGGGTTAGATAACAATGAGTTTACACTTTGCTTTCAGCCTCGTACCGATAGTAACAACAAGCTAGTTGGGGCAGAAGCACTTTGCCGTTGGTATCAAGGTGACAATACTTGGGTTGAACCTGCACATTTTATCCCTGTAGCAGAAGAGTCTGATTTAATTATTCCTCTAGGAGAGTGGGTTCTTTTAAATGCTTTTACTCAATTGAAAGATTGGGTTGATGCAGGATTACCACAAAGCTTTAAAACTTTATCACTTAACGTGAGTCCTAAACAATTATTACAAGATAACTTTATCGAGACCATTGAACTGTATTTATTACAAACAGGTGTAGAGCCAAGCTTGATTGAAATAGAGATTACTGAGACAGTGTTAGTTTCTCACACTGATTTGATTATTAATAAATTGCATAAGCTATGCGGGCTTGGTTTTCGATTCGCTATTGATGACTTTGGTACGGGTTACTCTTCATTTCAATACTTAAGTATATTGCCGGTTTCAGCGCTTAAAATTGATCAGTCTTTTATTGTTAATTTGATGCAACAACACAGTCAGCAACTGATTGTGAGCGCTATTATCAATATGGGTAAATCTCTTAATCTAGAGGTCGTGGCTGAAGGAGTCGAAACTCAGCAACAATTAGACTTTTTGATTGAGAAAGGATGTAGTCAATTCCAAGGCTATCTTGTGAGTGCACCGTTAACGACTATTGATTTCCAAAAATTATTAAATAATATGAAACAAAAAGAAAATAAATTTGACAATTCGACAATCAAACTTGAGAAGCCTAATAGTTAATGAAAAATATTTATAAATTCTATTTATGCTGTTTACTGAGTCTTGTTTCAAGCAACGTAGTTGCAGATGTAAGCTTTCAGATAAAAGGCATCAAAGACAATAAAGCCAGTGCAAATCTAAACGTTTTTTTAAATGGCCTATCGGTACCAGACAATGCCGATAATGAGACCTATTTGAATGAAGTCGTTGCAATAGGCAAAGAAAGTTTGGTGGCATTAGGGTATTACCAAGCAAAAATTACCCCTTCCGTTACTGGTGATGAGAACAAGCAAACCGTTACTGTTGATGTAGATCTTGGGACTCGCACCACAATCTCAGCCGTTGATTTACGTATTACCGGGGAAGCGTTACACGATAAAAACTTTCAGCAACTAATGCTTAACTTTCCGATCAAGGAAGGTGATTTTTTAGACCACGGTGAATACGAATCAGCTAAAAGCCGCGCCAGAAGTTTGGCGTTGCGCTATGGTTTTTTTGATGCAAAATATACTAAGTCTTCAGTTGAAGTGACGCAAAAAAACAATACCGCGATTATCCATTTGTGGTTTGAAAGTGGTAGACGATATCAGTTTGGTGATTTGATTTTTGACCTAGAAACTCCCGCTAAAGAGTTTGTCAAATCATTACTTAATTTTAAACCAGGAGACCCATTTGATACCGGAATACTAAATGCCTTCAATCAAGATCTAAACGATACCGGATATTTTAAAAGCATCACTATTTTACCCGACATACAAAAAAAGCAAGGTCGATTGATCCCTTTGCACGTCTTAACTTATATGCAACCAGAAGACTCATTTAACGCAGGTTTAGGCTTTAGTACCGACGAAGGTGTTCGTGGAAAATTTCGTTGGACCCGTCCATGGATCAATCAATATGGCCACTCGTTTGAAACCAATATTACCGCCTCAGTCCCCAAACAGGAAGCGTCTGCCACCTATAAAATCCCCTTAGAAGATCCGCTTTATAACTACTTTTCAATTCAAGCGGGTTATAAAGTACTCGACCAAAACGATACCGATACTAAACAATCTGTAGTTGGTTTTAATCGTCATTGGCGTTTAGATAATGATTGGTTACGTACTATTTATCTTCGATTTGATAATGAATCGGGTACCCAAGGTCAGCAGGAGTTCTCTACCTCATTAGTTTTACCTGGTATTAGTTTTAGTCGAATTAGGAGTAAAGGTGGAATCAATATCGATTGGGGTGACAAACAGTTAGTGTATTTTGAGTTTGCGAATGAAAGTTTATTATCTACGGCTGATGCGATCAAAGTTTACGGGCAAACTAAATTTATCAGAACCTATAGTGGCCATCAGTTTATAGCGTCAGCTGAAGGCGGCGCTATTTTCTCTGATTCAATCTATAACGTGCCTTCATCAATGCGTTTCTTTACCGGAGGGGATCAAAGTATCCGAGGTTATGATTACGAGGAAGTGGCGCCTAGGGATTCCGAAGATTATTTAATTGGTGGTTCATACCTTGCGACAGCAAGTCTTGAATATCGCTTTCCAATCGCCCCAAATTGGAAAATAGCTGCATTTTCCGATGTCGGTACAGCAACTGAAGATTTTTCTGAACCTCTTTCAGTAGGCACGGGCGCTGGTGTTGTGTGGGCATCGCCCGTAGGACCTATTCGTTTTTATGTTGCCGTACCATTAACTGACACCGGTGATGCATTCAAGATTCATTTAATGATTGGGCCTGAACTATGAGTTTTCTATTGTTAAGTACAAAATATCTTAAACGAATTTTCTTTACTCTTTTTGTTTTCATTATTTTAGTCATATTTGTTACTGGTTTGGGTGTATTTACACATCAAGGTAATAACTTTATTTTTAATACCCTACAAAAATTTGAACCTAGATTAACCATATCATTAAAGCAGGGCAGTCTTTTTTATTCCCCAGTTTATGACAAAATTCGTTGGGCTGATGGTGATGCGTTATATGAGTTCAACGACCTTAGTTATGAATTTGATTGGAATTGTCTAATAGAAGAACTGTGCCTTGAATCATTAACAATCGCAAGTACAGATATTAATATACCAGAGACAGAAACACCTGCAGAACCGGAAGACCCAAATGCAGCGCCCTTTGTTTTAGAGTTTCCTTTGCGTGTTAATATTAAAGATCTGGCTATTAACAATACCCATATCAAGGTGGCAGGTGTTGAGATCGATCTTAAACAGCTATTATTAAAAGCAGAGGGACAAGACAATAATTTAGCACTCAAAACCAATATTAAAGGGTTAACCGTTATTTTAGCGGATGCGCAAGTTGATGACGCAACCAAAACGAGCACTTCCCAAGCAAAACAACAAACACGCCAACAACTGCTCTCAAGTTTCCCCGCTATTTTAACTGATGAAACGTTACCTGAAATCATCTTACCTGTTAATTTAACGGCTAAGCAATTTGATCTGCAGGGCTTTAAACTTATCCAAAACAAAAAAGACTTAGTTTCTATTAATCAACTGAATAGCCAATTCACTTTTTTTGGTTCTAAATTAACTATCGGACAGTTTGCCCTAGACTTGCCAGAAGCGGACCTAGTAATCTCAGGTGATATTGACCTTAGCCAACGTTACCCGATGGATTTAGCCGTACAAGCAACACTCAAGGAAATTAAAGATCTTCAGCCTACTACATTATTAAAAGGCCAAAAAATAACGTTAAACAATCGAGGCGATTTAGCCGAGTTACATTCTTCAATTACATTGAGCCAATTAATTAATGCAAAAATTGATAATACAGTGGATTTATACAGTGAAAACTTACCACATCAATTAACCGTCAAGTGGGAGCAATTCAACTGGCCCTTATCCGGCGAACCTGAAATCTCTAGTAACAAAGGTTACCTTGCCAGTAAAGGCACCTTAAACAATTACCAATTACAACTTGATAGTCACCTTAACCTGACGGATTTACCGCCTGCGGATATCAATTTAGTGGGTAACGGTAATTTACAATCCTTTGATTTATCAACGTTGATGATTAAAGCATTACAGGGTGATATACAACTTAACGGCAATCTAAACTGGCTAAATAATCTTGCGTGGAAGGGGGATTTAAGTATTAATGACATTCACTTTAATAAATTGAGTGAAGATTATCCTGGTCAATTAAGTGGTCATATTCAACATTCTGTCAGTGTGCCGTTAACCGACAACAAACAACCAGCCTGGGCTTTTAATTTACCTGTTATAGACCTTAATGGCTCCTATCTAGAGCGCCCATTAACGATTAAGGGCAAAGCTAGCGGTAATGCTAAACAAGGTTTTAGCATTAATAATTTAGCGATTAATAATGCTGAAAATTCAATGTTAGTGAATGGTAAAGTTGCAGATAAAAATGACCTGAGTATCGATTTAGATATTCAAAACCTAACTAACATCATTGTAGATAGCCGCGGTAAAATTAAAGGTAAGGTTAACTTAGCGGGCAGCATCGATAAAATTGAAATAGACAGTAACTTAGATGTCGAAGATTTAAGTTATTTAGATAATGATATTGAAGCATTAAACATAACAGGGCAAGCCACCTTATCTGAGTTGCCTGTTGCTAACCTTGCCATTAGTGCCAACAATATTAGAAGTAATGGTCAAAAAATAGATTCAATCAAAATAGAGCTTAAACCTAATGCGGTCGCCGATAAAAAAGTTCAGCATCAAGTTAATGTCGATTTAAAAAGTAAAATGGTCAACTCCGACTTAACGGTGCTTTTTGAACAGCAGCTTAATAGTTGGTCGGCTATTTTAAATAAGGGAGTTATTGAAACGGCACAGGGATTATTAGTGTTAAAAGACCCATTCACTGTAACCACAGAGCAAGAAACAATAAATTTAACCGCTCATTGTTGGTTAGCAACGAATAATAACAAAGATCAAAATGGACAACTTTGTATTAAAAAATTTAGTGCAGGGGAAAACGGCGATATAGAAATCAATATTGATGACTTTTTACTTTCATCATTAACACCTTTTATTCCCGATACGTTAACACTTGAAGGTGCACTTGCTGCAAATGTAGATATATTCTGGAAAAATAATCAAAAACCAAGTATTGACCTAGTGGTTAACGGTGATGCAATGGCTTTAAATATCAATACTGATAAAAACACCAAAGAAGTTATTCGTTATCCTGTAGAACAATTTCATATCGAAATGAAAACCGGCAAGCAACAAACTGACTTTAGTGTAAAAGCATTATCTGAAGGTCTTATTAACGCAAACGTTGAAGGTTATATAACACCTTATCAGACGACACCTGAAATCAATGCCTCGCTGAAATTATTAGTGCCTGATTTCGATAACTTTGCGATTTTAATTCCTCAAGTAGACAAGTTAACAGGACAACTACAAGCAGATATTAAGGTTAAAGGAAAACTTGAAAAACCTTCTTTAGCTGGACAGGTATTAATCGCTGATGCATCCGTGAGAGCGCCGAGTGCACCCTTACAAATTACTGATTTAAATGCAAAAGTAGATATAGATGACAATCAAGCAAAAATTGATGGTTACTTTTTCACAAACACCAAAAAAACCACTAAGAAAAAATCAAATTTACTACTTGATACCATAGTAGCAATTAAGGACACTGCAATAAGTACCATTAATATACCGCAACGTATTGCTAACATGCGTAATACAGATGCAGTTAATAAGGAAACTAATGGGCGTGCAGATATCAATGGTTTACTAGATTGGAATGAAGATTTGAAAGGCAAAATACACTTCGAAGCCGATCAGATGTTAATTCGAGATTATGGCAAAATAACGCTTTATGTGAGTCCTAATATTGATGTTATTTTAGATGAACACATCAATGTAGACGGAGTCATCAATGTTAATAAAGGAAACATTACAGTAAAAGAATTACCTGAAGGGGCCGTTAACGTCTCCAAAGATGTAATAGTTGTTGATGCCAAAAAGCAAGAGACTGGCGCTGATTTGCCTATTAAAATGAATGTGAAAGTATCATTAGGTGATCAACTCCGATTGCAAGCAATCGGTTTAGACTCTTATATTCACGGTGATCTCATTGTTAAAAAAGAACTTAAAAAAGACCTGACTGTTAATGGTGAATTAACCTTTTCTGAAGGAAGCTACAAAGCCTTGGCACAACAGCTAGTGTTACAAAATAGTCGTATCGTTTTTCAAGGGCAACCGGATGCGCCTTATCTGAACATTGAAGCTATACGTGACCCCAATGATACCGAAGATAACGTCACCGCTGGTGTACGTGTAACGGGAACGCCAGATCAATTACAGTTAACGATCTTCTCTGAACCTGCGATGTCGCAACAGAATGCTTTATCATATATTACCCGAGGTTACTCTATTGCTAATGCTTCAAGTGATAGTAATAACAATCAACTTGCTTCTATATTAATAGATTTAGGGGCAGGCCAAACTGATGGTGTAATGGGGAACATCGGTAAAAGTGTTGGCATTAATGATTTATCACTCGCCTCTAGTGGGCAGGGTGACCAACAATCTGTAGGCATTAAAGGGACTATCGCACCGGGCGTTGAAGTCAGCTATGGTGTTGGTGTCTTCGACTCATTTACCATTTTTGCCATTCGCTATGAATTGTTTAAACAGTTTTATATAGAAGCTTCAAGTGGTTTGTATCAAGCGGTAGACGCTTATTATGAATGGGATTGGGATTAGTTAACTTTTTTAAAGGTAATATTGCTCCAATAATACAATCGACTTCACCATCAAATTGCTAAAGCTTTCAACTTTAATACTTGAGAGCTTTGGTCATTACTTGATCGCAATAACAAGTTGATTACAACAAATCATATTCATTTCAACCTTTGCCTATCGCTCGATTTATATCCTTCTTATGCCTTCACTTCAAAGTTTGACATCTTTTTACATTATCACTTTGAAGTTTTAATACCCCTTAAATAATCGGGGGGAGAGAACGTATTTTATCAACGCTTTAAATCACTTTTTATAGTCTAAATAATAATCTATTCGATTTAAATAATAAGCGCTGTGTAACATAACTGACAACTAACGAAGAAAATAATCGACTTTATAGACATTTTTGTGTGCTTCGACGTTGCTTATTATGTAATAGGTCTATATTCTAGACTCATCAATTATATAATAATACAAACATACAAATAAACACTATTTAAGGAGTTAGATTATGACTAAACCAGTCATCGGTTTCATCGGACTTGGCCTTATGGGCGGCAACATGGTAGAAAACTTACAAACACGTGGTTTTCAAGTTAATGTAATGGATCTTAATAAAGATGCAGTTGCTGCAGTTATTGCTCGTGGTAATGCAACTGAAGTTGCTACTGGAAAAGAATTAGCAGAAAAAAGTGATATCGTAATGCTTTGTCTTACAACGTCTAAAGTTGTAGAAATGGTTGTTTACGGTGATAACGGTATCCTATCTGGTATTAAAGAAGGTTCAGTATTAATTGATTTTGGTACTTCTATTCCAGCATCTACTCGTAAAATTGGTGCAGACCTTGCTGCTAAAGGTGCAGGTATGATTGATGCGCCACTTGGACGTACTCCTGCACACGCCAAAGATGGTTTATTAAACATCATGGCAGCCGGTGACTTAGAAACATTTAATAAAGTTAAACCTGTACTAGAAGAACAAGGTGAAAATGTATTCCACCTTGGTGCTTTGGGTGCTGGTCATACAACTAAATTAATCAATAACTTCATGGGCATGACAACAGTAACAGCCATGTCTCAAGCATTTGCAGTTGCAGATAAAGCAGGCGTTGATCGTCAACAATTGTTCGATATCATGTCGACAGGTCCTTCTAACTCACCATTTATGGGCTTCTGTAAAAAATATGCAGTAGATGGCGTAAGTGACTTAGGTTTCTCTATTGCTAATGCCAATAAAGATTTAGGTTATTTCCTAGAAATGGTTAAAGACTTAGGTACTGTTTCAGAAATTGCTGAAGGTACTTCTGCAAATCTACAAGCAGCAGTTGATGCGGATATGGGTAACGGAAACGTACCAGAAATCTTTGATTATTTTTTAAAACTAAATAAATAATACTCAAAAAAGCTATCAGTACACTAAGCTTGATATAATAAAAGTGAAAACCTGATTTTATATCAACGAGTTAAATAGATATTTACAGTGCTGTTATTTTTGTGTTGTTCAAGGTTAACGACTCAACTAATAAGTAATTATTGGAAGATTGTTAAAGGTAAACAACCACAAAAGTAGCAGTGCTGTTTTTTTTTTGCTTATGCTTATCTTTGTGAGGTTTTATTATCGACTAACAGATTTTCATATGTAGTTTCTATTTAGCTATCTGCGTAGTCCTTGGTAGTTTTCTGTATCGCCTTCCTATATGGTTTCTATTTAGCTGTTATGTAGTTGCTATGTAGTTTTCTGTGTAGCGTTCCAAGTACAACTACTGTACCTTTTCTGGTAAAACAACAATGATTTCAATAAGGTAACTTTTAAAATCCCGAGCTCATTAGTTCGACCTTATTCCATTCCCTAGATTCAACATCGATAGTATACATCCTTTAAATGTAATCATGTTACATCATGCCTTGTACCGTTAATTCAGCAAATAGCTGATCATTATTGTTGGTTAAAATACATCACTTCTGGGCTAGAAATTCTGCTAAGGGACAACCATTCGACGCAATTTTTGCATTAAACTAGTGCATTATTCCTGACCAGTAATTGAGCATATTTGATGAACTTAATCACATTAACTGTATTGAATTTGTATTAGTGACGGAATAATGCATATGGATGGGTAATTAAGATCTAAGTATTTGTAGTACTTAATCAATAAAATATCAGAGGAAAGAGTCATTTATCGTCATTAATTTTTATCGTTTCTACAATAAATAGTTGCTATATAAAGAAGGAGGAACCGATTTTGAGTCACTTTAACAGTTGATCACAAAACCGATTTATCATTAATATTTATAAAGTAAACGGTACAATTATTTTATTACACATTATTAACATCAGCTTATTAATTAATGAATTTAATTAATACCTTACTTAAGCCCTTTAACTAAGTCGTCAGCTAATTTATTCATTAATTGAAAATAAGCATCTGGTCCTGCAGCAATATTCGCACCTAGTGGATCTAACGTTGCTGTTTTTGCTCCAGTATCTTCAATAATGGTAGTAACTAATTTTGATTCAAATTGAGGCTCACTGAATACTGCACGTGCTTTCAAGTCTCGCACTTTTTTACGTATTTCAGTAATTCTTTTCGCTCCAGGTTTTCTTTCAGGATCAATGGTTACTGAACCAACAGCATTTAAGTTATAACTTGTTTCGAAATATTGATATGCAGAGTGGAACACTAAATAAGGAACTGTTTGTATTGGCCCTAGTTTCTGCTGTAGTTGTTGATCAAGCTTTGTTATTTTTGCTGTCACTTTCACTGTATTTATTTCATATTGCTTGGTATTTGCAGGATCTATTTCAATTAGCATTTTGCTAGTTTGCTCAACAATTTTTTGAGCGATACTAGGTGAAAGCCAGATATGTAGGTCCATCGAACCTTCATGATCGTCGTCGTGGCCATCATGTACAGTGTGCTCTTCATGATCGTCGTGGTCATCATCATGTGCAGTGTGCTCTTCATGATTGTTATGGTCATCATCATGTGCAATGTGCTCTTCA
>NZ_JACJDP010000003.1:186086-229997 GCF_014163575.1 Psychromonas sp. SR45-3 | reverse complement strand
TAACGTATGTATCAGTCAAACACGAATGCGATTCAATATGCTTCCATTGATCAATTTACCAAGCTTAAGGGGTCCCATAAGCAATTAAGAGAGATTAGGCTCTAATATCGCTAACATCGCTTCAATATGATCATCACGATCATTTAGGGCGGCAATATAACGATACTTTTCACCACCAGCCCCTTCAAATATTTCTCTATTTTCAGATTCGATCTCTTCTAATGTTTCTAAGCAATCAGCACTAAAAGCAGGACTAATAATGGCAATATCTTTAATACCTTGTTCAGGCAACCCTTTCAATGTTTCGTCAGTATAAGGTTTTAACCACTCTGCTTTGCCGAAACGACTTTGGAAAGTACTAATAACATTGTCTTTATCTAACTGCAGATCTTTATCTAAATTTAGTTTTTCAACAACTAAACGAGTCGTTTGTAAACATAAACAATGATAAGGGTCGCCATTATCTAAGAATAATTTTGGCATACCATGATAAGAAAAAACTAACTTTTGCGGCATACCATTTTTCTGTAAGTCTTCTCGAATACTATTAGCGAGAGCATCAATGTAGGTGGTATTTTTATGGTATCCATTAATAAAATGTAACTCTGGCACCCAGCGCCATTCACGTAACACATTGGCAACCGCATCAAATGTTGAGCCTGTTGTTGGGCTTGAATATTGAGGATATAAAGGTAATACAACGATCCGCGTAAAACCTTTCTCACGCAACTCCTCTAAACCCGATTGAATAGAAGGGTTACCATAACGCATACTCATAACCACTTCTGTATTTACATACCCCTGTTGTTTTAAGAGTGCACTTAATTTATCGCGTTGCAGTCGAGTAATGTGCGTTAATGGTGAGCCATTTTCAGTCCAAATACTTTTATACAGTTTTGCAGAGCGTTTCGGTCTCACGCGAAGAATAATGCCATGTAAGATCATCATCCAAATTAGACGCGGGATCTCTACAATACGTCGATCAGATAAAAATTCATTGAGGTAAGTTCGAACTGAGCTTGCTGTTGGCGCATCTGGACTGCCTAAATTAGTCAGTAAAATACCTGTCTTTTGATGAAAGCGCCCTTCATGGGGATTATCGGTAATGCCTGAAAAACGTGACACAAAAAGCTCCTTATGAGCATAAAAAATTAAAAGGTGAGTTAATACTAATAACAGTTTATAGAATATCTATTTTACTGCTTAAAAAAACTTATTGCTTGCAAATCGGTTAACGTAATCAACCTTACCTATCTCTTTACACATATTTCTATGTTAAATAACCTTTCAACAAACAGTTATTACTTAGATAAATTGTTTCGAGAATTTACCTTGAACGACACAAAACGAATGGCACAGTATCAACTAAAGATTTTACATATGAATATTTAATAATATTACACGTCCATTATCCAGCACTCAGGTTAAATAACGAAACAACGGCTATTTTAGATCACTATTGCGCTGGATTTGTCATGATACTTGTAAATAAACGTCATAACTATCGTAACTATCTTAACTACCAGTTCAAACTAGTCTGCATCCATTTTTACAATAAAGGCTATAACGGCATCCACTTTAATTTCTCGATTTAGTCATTTGAGGTTTATGATTTGAAATTGATAACTTTGAAATTGATAACTTTGAAATTTATGATTTAGAAAATTATGGTTTACAGAATTATAGTTTTGATATTTTAAATTTTATTGTTTTAAGAATGTATTTAAATAGAAAAAGTCACGTTACTTTTAAGGCTTGCAGATTGCCATGACATAATTCACCGAGACATTTTTTGCTGAAATTGACCAGCGCCATAAAATAGGATTAAACACAAAACCACTTTTATCGACAAGCTTTAACCCAGATGTTTTTATTAAATGATGAAGCTCATTTGGTTTAATAAACTTATGCCATTGATGTGTACCGATAGGTAACCAACGCATCACCCTTTCCGCTCCAATAATAGCGACTAAATAGCTTTTAGGAGACCGGTTGATAGTAGAGCATAACATCAGTCCATCTTTATTAAGCAATGCTTCACAGGCATTAAAAAGTGCTTGCGGAGAGGCGACATGTTCAATGACTTCCATATTAAGGATCACATCAAACAACTCACCTTCATCAACTAATGCTTCAGCCATGGTATTACGGTAGTCTATTGTTAATTCTGATTGCTTAGCGTGAATTTGTGCCACAGGTATATTTTTTGGCGCAGCATCCGCACCGACCACTTCAGCGCCTAAACGAGCCATTGGTTCGCTTAACAATCCTCCGCCACAGCCAATATCTAATAATCGCAAACCTTTAAAAGGTGCTGGCTTATTAAGATCTCGATTAAAATGAGCGGCTATCTGTTCGGTTATATATCGCAACCGAGTAGGATTTAACATATGCAGAGGCTTAAACTTGCCTTGTTCATCCCACCACTCTTCAGCCATTGCTTCAAATTTAGCCACTTCCAATGCATCAACTGTATTGGTAGATGTTAACTGACTCATGTTGCCTCCTGTTTTCATGTAAAAGTGATATGGAAAAATGCTATCGAAAAGTGGTTTTGAAAAATGTAATCACAAATGTAATCACAAAGGCTTCAGCATTAGTTCTCTACTGCAAATTGAAGAATGGTTTAATCGGTAGATTTATACTTCATCTAAGTGATTACAGCGCTTAGAAGCTGTCTTTATCGTCTAACATATTAGATATTTTTTTAAAAAATGCTTTCTGTGTATCTTCATCTTCATAATCCATATCAAAAGCCCCATGGAATAATAAAGTCACCGTCAAATCTTTAAATGATAACCAGCATGTGTAACCATCAAAATCCTGAGATGCTTTTACACCTGATAGTTCATACACCCCATCGGTCTTTTTTCCCTTAGTAGTCACTAGATCAAAAGCCTGTAGTAAGTCTCGTTTTTTTAATTTATCTACGTCCATAACTTGTGCCCCTATAGTTATTCAATACCGACATTATTTAGTTAAGCGATAAAGGCCTTAAAATCAGTAAGTTTATTAACTTTTCTAGCCTTATCTAACTAACATAATAAACATATTTGAGTTAATACCAATCACACTAATTGACTGAGCTATTTTACTTGTTAAAATAACTTATTTATTCGTTATAAATTTCGTAAAGGGAACAACCAGTTAGCTAAATTTACGCCTTAAACTAAGTCATGTGTCCTGCACAAAATTTAGATCACTTATTTAATGTAATCGGTATAATTAAGGACCATTGTAATTAATACGAATCAACAAAGAAAAAGATCAGCGAGTTAAATTGAAACTTTATACGCAAAAAAAATGCCTCAATGATCGCTCATTAAGGCATTAGTTAAATACTATTTCATCGCCATATGAAACGATGAATCAATACTGATAGAAATTAATCTTCCGAATCGTCAACAATAATTCTTTTCTTACGACGCATTGGTGCAGCGCCCACATCGATAGACTCATGGAAAACATGTTCTTGCTTTTTAGTACTTACCTTGGCTTTTTTAGCCAATGGTTTTTTCTTATCTTCAACCACTTTTTTAGCTTTCACTATTTTCTTTTGTACTGGTTTTAAGCCTTTAAATTTCGGGTTAATACCTTCCACTTTGTCAAAACTGATTGTTTGTGCGACAAAGCTTTCTACTTTTTTAAAGTTATCCCAATCTTTAGGGCCAATAATAGAAATAGCATCACCTAATTCGCCAGCTCGGCCTGTTCTGCCAATGCGGTGTATATATTCCTCAGTGTGTTTTGGAATATCAAAGTTAAATACATGGCTAACATGGATTAAATCTAACCCACGTGATGCGATATCTGTTGTCACTAATATTTTATTTTTACCGCGTGAGAAGGTATCCATTATCTGGTTACGATTACTCTGGGTCAGGTCCCCGTGCAAGGCAGCAGCAAGCATGCCTTTCTCTAATAAAATAGCACTTAAACGTTCCGTATCAGCACGTGTAGCGGTAAAGATAATTGCTTGGTCTATTTTTTCTTCTTTAAGGAAGTGAAACAATAATTTTTCTTTTTGGTTTAGGTTATCAGCCAAATAAAAGCGCTGTGTAATTTCACTATGCTGTTGATTCTCTTCACCTACTGCAATACGAATAGGGGACTTTAACAGGTGACCAGCGAATTCATTCACTTCGCCATGTCCTAAGGTTGCTGAAAACATTAACGTTTGACGTAGACGATGATTGGCAGCTTCATTGATGGCCGTTAATTGCTCCGCAAAACCTAAATCAAGCATACGATCCGCTTCATCTAAAATAAGCAATTCTAATCCCGGTAAATGTAATAACCCTTTTTTAAGGTGGTCAACAATACGTCCTGGCGTGCCCACAATAAAGTGAGGGTGTTTATCAATCGCTTTTACTTGATCATTAAAGTTTTCCCCGCCCAACACTAAGATAGACTTAATACTGGTATTAGAGACTAACAGACGTAACTGCGAGTAAACTTGTTTTGCAAGTTCACGAGTTGGTGTCAGGATCAATACACGAGGATCTCGACGAGTTAACGCACGTGTTTTTAGTACACGTTGCATCGCCGGTAATAAATAAGCTAACGTTTTACCTGAGCCCGTTTTAGATGATGCTAAAAGATCTTTCCCAGATACAGCAATCGGCACAGCTTCAGCTTGAATTTGTGTTGTTTCAGTAAAACCTAAATGTGAAACAGAAGTGATCAAACGCTGATCAATGGGTAAATCTTTAATTAGCAATGTATGCTCCAAGGAAGTAAAAATAGAAAATAAGTGCGTAGTATAACGATTAAGCGGAAAAACAAGAAATGAAGTTTTGAATAAGTGGGAATATAATTACCTTTTGAGCGAAAATCTGGAGTATGAATTATCAATAGACTGTTATTAATGAGGGAAACACCAAAAAGAGAACAATAGATTAATTGCCCTCTTTTTAGCATTTATTAGTCAACTTTTGCAGGCTCTAAGCTATCCCAAACACCTAAAATATACATAATACCTAATGCTCTATCATATAACCCATATCCTGGACGAGCCCATTTTTCTTCCCCCCAAATATGTCGTCCATGATCTGGGCGAACATAGCCTTTATAGTTATGTTTATGTAATGTTTTAATCACTTTAACAGTATCAACAGAACCATCACACGCTCGGTGAGACGACTCAATAAAATCTCCATTTTCAAATCGTTTCACATTGCGAATGTGCATAAAATGAATACGATGATGAACAGATTCAATAATATCTGGTATATCATTATTACTTGAACCAAGTGAACCGCAGCAGAGACTTAAGCCATTATAAGGACTGTCTACTAAACTAAGAAAACGTAAAATATTTTCTTTATTGATAATTATTCTTGGTAATCCAAAAATAGGAAAAGCAGGATCGTCAGGATGGATCCCCATCTTGATATCGTATTCTTCGCAAGTTGGGATAATACGCTCTAGAAAATATTGTAAATTTTTCCATAGTTGCTCTGCTGAAAAATTTTCGTATAGCTTAAACGTTTCTTTTAATTTAGATAACCTTTCAGGTTCCCATCCAGGCATGGTCACATCTACATTTTTTGATAACTTCTCAATTAACTCTATTGGTTCAATATCATTAATTTTACTTTGTTCAAAAAATAATGCATTTGAGCCATCTTCTAGTTCTTTATATAGTTCTGTTCGAGTCCAGTCAAACACTGGCATAAAGTTATAACAAACCACTTTTACCCCTGCTTTAGACAGTCTTTTTAAAGTTTCAATATAATTATCAATATATTGGTCACGAGAAGCTAACCCTAATTTTATATCTTCATGCACATTAACACTTTCTACGACGTCAATATGAAAGCCTGCTTTTTCAATTTTCTCTTTTTCTGCATCAATACGCTCTTGACTCCACAAACTCCCTGCCGACATGTCATGTAAAGACCAAACAATTCCTTCAACACCAGGTATTTGTTTAATATAAGGTAAATCAATTTTATCATTGCCCTCACCATACCATCGAAACGTCATCTTCATAATTTACTCCTTTTAATTTGTGCAAATTTTTCAATTGATTGATCTACACCAATTGAAATTAGTTGTTTAACGTTACTCGTCAGCTGCGTTTTAAATAAAACATTACTCGCAATATCACTTGGGAAAATACTGTTAAGAGATAAATATTGATCTATAACCTGATCTATTGAATTAGAGTCTTCCCATATCTTCTTAAAAGTACTTTTTAATGGGTCGTGAACCTCAATTGTTTCTCCTGATAGAGTTTCGCCTCTGCTATAAATAACCCATGCGGCTAAAGCTAAAGATAGACCAGGCGTGTTGAATTGTTGATCAAAAGCAAACTTAATAACACTCAACCAACGTTGAGGTATTTTCTGAGAACCATCCATCGCAATTTGAGATGTTTTATGATTTAAAGAGGTATTTTCAAATCTTTCAATTAATAAAGATTTGTAATTTTCTAGATCAACACCTTCAACATCTGATAATGATGGAGTTATTTCATAATCCATAATAGAACGAACAAATGATTTAAATGTTTTATCTTGCAGCGCATCAGAAACAGTTTCATAACCTGATAAACAACCAAGGTAAGCAATTATAGAGTGTGCCCCGTTTAATAAACGTAACTTCATTTCCTCAAACGGAAGAACATCGTCTGTAAAAATAATATTTTTTATAGAGGTTTTATCCCAATCTGGACGGTTATTACAAAAATTATCCTCGATGATCCACTGACAAAACGGTTCAGTTATAACGCCACATTCATCTCGAAGATGTAATAGGCTTTGGATCTTATTTTTATCATTATCCGTCACTTTAGGGACAATTCTATCAACCATAGTGCAAGGAAAAGTGACATTCTCAACAATCCATTGATGTAGCTCAGTATTCAGTTGTTGTGCAAAATCATATACAATATCTCTTAATGTATGACCATTTTCAGGCAAATTGTCACATGAGAGAGGTGTAAATGGCTTAATTCCATTCAACATTCGAACCTGTAAAGCAGACACTAGAAAGCCAATAGCCGTTTTAGAAGAATTGATATTCTTTAGATCATGCTTAATAAGCGGATGTTCTAAATTTAATCTTCCAGTTGATGGCAGGTGACAATACCCTTTTTCAGTGATGGTCAAAGTAACAACTTTAGTCGTTTCAGCTGTTAAATAAGACATTATTTTGTTGGTTTGATTACTAAATAAAACTTCCTCAATAGACCCAACAACCATTATTTTTGTATCTTGATTATCAGTTTCACAAATAGAGAATAGATTATCTTGTTGTGAATATTGTGTTTCTTTTCCTGTTTCTGATACAGTTTTACCTGCTGCTCCCCAGTTATTCACACCAACAATTTTCCAATTTCCTCCCAACTCTTGAATCACCCGATCAGTTAACCAAGCTTGATGAGCTTTATGAAAAGCACCAAAACCTAGATGAACAATTCCAACGCCAACATTAGCAGTATAAGAGGTATCAAAACCAGCCTGCTTTAACGATGTTTTATTCAATATCATTATTCTTCACCTAGCAATACTTGAACTTTACAAGAGACTGATTTATCTTTTGCTTTATGGAATGCTTGATCCACCTCTTCTATTGGATGAGAAGAAGATAGAATCCATTTCACGTTGATCATTCCTGAATTAATCATTTCCACAGCATCACTAAAATTTTTATTCGTAAAGCGCATCGAACCAATATATTGAATCTCTTTATTCATAATCAATCTAAGTGACTTTGTGACTACTTCATCCGGTAAAGTACCTACTTGTATAATGTGCCCCCCTTTTTTAACATACTGGATAGCATTCTCTAATCCAGGCTGGCTTCCTGTTGCTTCAAAAATGGCATCAAAGCCATTAAATTGATTAGCTAGCTCTTCTAATTTATTTTTTTGCTCCAAAACATTAACAGTGTTATCCGCTCCCATTTTATCAGCAATGCTCAACGGATTATTTTGAATATCAACAACCGTAACACTTCTTGCACCATAAAATTTAGCAACTTGAGCAAGTAATAAACCGATTGCACCAGCGCCAAATACACAGATATTTTTATTAGAAAGAGAATTTACTTTTTCAATAGCATGTACAGCAACAGATAATGGTTCCGCACAAGCACCTTCTTCAAAACTAATATTATCTTGAAGAGGGAAGCACTGCTCAGGATATACATCAATACTACCTTGCATAAAACCATCAGTGTGAGGCCAAGTTGACGCAGAGCCTAAAAAGGAAAGTGATTCACATAAATGTGAGTTAGCTTCTAAACAAGCACCACAAACACCGCACGAATGACTTGGATTAATTGCAACACGTGTATTTTCATTCAATTGCTTTAAACAATTATCACCGTATTGCCCAATACGCCCCGATGCTTCATGGCCACAAGTAAAAGGCGCTTTAATAACAAAATCACCGCATGCCCCTGAAAAATAATAATGTAAATCTGAACCGCATATTCCAACAGAACGAATAAATACTCTAACTTTATTACTGCCTATAGGTGTAAGCTCTTTTGTAATTAACTTACCTTGTTCTTTTCCATGGATTTGGAAGGCTTTCATATTTTATATCCTTATTACTTAACGATAAATTCCGAGAGTTGACTCGGCTTTTCACACCTAATTTGCTCTAATACTTGTGTCAACTGTGCATTTAATAGCTCAATTGCATGGTCTCCACCTTTATTCCCTAACGCAGAAACGGCATACATAAAAAATCGACCTAAAAATGTAAAGCTAGCACCTGAAGCTAATGCTGTAGCAACATCCACCCCCGAACGTACACCACTATCCATCATAATTTGTAGGTTTGATGGTAAATCGCCAGGAGTGATTTTGTTTAATAGTTCAATTGGAGATTCACTCGCATCTAACTGCCTACCACCATGATTCGAGACAATAATCCCATCAGCATTTATTTCTTTTATTAAATTAAGATCCACCTTTGAGCAAACTCCTTTTATAATTAAATTTCCAGGCCATTTATCTCTGATTCGTTTTAACCCATCTACATCTACTTTCCCCATTGCCATAATCCGCATCATCTCTGGTAAGTCTAATTTGCGTTCTTTCATATAGGGCTCAAGGTTTTTAAAGCGAGGAATTCCATGCTTTAATGTCGATAGCCCCCATTTAGGAACTCGACAAACATCAATAAAATTATTAAGAGAAAACTTAGGAGGCATCGTTAATCCATTAGCAATATCATTCGGTCTAAATCCAAAAGTAGGAATATCAACAGTTACCACCAAATTTTTATATCCGCATGCTTTTAAGCGAGAAAATATAGCGTCCTGAATTGTTTCATCAACTGGGTTATATAACTGAAACCAAGCATTTTCTTCAGCTATATTTACTATCGTTTCTATAGAGTCAGAAGACACAGTACTCAATATATAAGGAATATTATGATCCTTTGCCGCTTTAGCTAAAATAACTGGTGCATTAGGCCAAATTAACCCTTGTAATCCAATTGGTGCAATGCCAAACGGAGCCTGATAAGTCTTCCCAAAAAGCGTTGTTGATAAATCACAGCCTTTGAAAGGTTTTAAGTACTGAGGTGCTAATTTTATATTTCTAAATGCCCTACGATTAGCCTCTACAGCAATGTTGTCAAAGCAACCTCCTTCTAAATAGTCAAAAACAAATTTAGGTATATTGCGTTTGCTACGATCCCTCATTCGAGAGTAGTCAGGATATTTAGAATGAAACATATTTATGCTCACTTCTTTTATTAAAAGAAAAATTTTGGTAACCAGAGTGACAATTCAGGTATATAAGTCACCAACATCAGCACAATAAGGTTACAAATAATAAAAGGAATAATCGCCTTAGATACTTTCTCCATTGAAATACCCGATATAGACGAAGCAACAAATAAGCAGACACCAACAGGCGGAGTACTTAAACCAATCATTAGGTTTAATACGGCAATAATACCGAAGTGAATAGGATCAACACCAACACCGACAGCGACCCCTAATAATGTAGGGAAGAGAATAATAAGTGCTGCAATCGTCTCCATAAAAGTCCCCACAAAAAGCAACAGCAAGTTAATGATCAGCAATACTATTATCGGATTTTCACTGATACCTAGAATAAGATTAGAAATCATCTGAGGGATTTTTTCACTGGTCAATATCCAACCAAATACATTCGCTAAGCCAACTAACACCATTAAAGAAGCACTAGTAATAGCTGTACTTAAAAGGATTTTTGGGAGATCTTTAAATTTAAGACCTTTGTATACATAAAGACCAAGCACTACTGCATAAAATGAAGCAACAATCGATGCTTCAGTGGGGGTAAAAAAACCTCCAACAATTCCGAATAAAATAAGAAAAGTTAAAGAGATAGCACCAGAGCTAGATTTAAAAGCACTCAATAGTTCTTTAAATGAAACACGCTCACCTTTAGGATAATTGCGCTTAATAGCAAGTATGTAAACAGTAATCATCATGCCAAAACCAAGTAGGAGCCCCGGAACTGCACCAGCTAAGAACAATTGACCAACGGATAAACCGGTTAATGTGCCTACGATAATCATAGGTAAACTTGGTGGAATGATCGGTCCTATCGTTGAAGAGGCTGCAGTTACTGCAGCAGCAAAAGGTCCGTCATAACCATTTTTTTTCATGCCAGGGATCATGACAGACCCAATACTTGCAGTGTCAGCGACAGCAGTACCGGAAACACCACCGAAGAGCATAGAGCCTGCAACATTAGCCAATCCTAGACCTCCTCGAATATGGCCAACCATAGCATTACTCAGACGAATAATTTGATCCGTTATATTTCCAGAGTTCATCAAATTCCCAGCCAAAATAAAGCCAGGAACACAAAGTAAAACAAATGAATCTAAACCCGAGTACATTTTTTGTGGAACAATCGTTAAAGGAATACCTGAAGTGACAAGATACAGTAATGATGAAATACCTAAAGTAATAGCAATAGGAACTCCAATAAAAAGAAGAGTAAAAAAACTAACAAATAAAAGAGTAACTTCCATTTTAGTATTCCTTGGCAATTAATTTGATCATTGTTTTTAACACTTTAATAACAGCAAAAAACAAAATATTAGAGAATGATATGAGTGATGATGCATAGATATAACTCATCCCTATTCGAAGCGTTGGAGAGGTTTGAAACTGCCCTATTTTCATAAATTGATAAGATGGATTCAATAACATGCATATAAATCCAATCACCATAAAATTAATCAAAAGTGTATAAAGTAATTTATTTTTTCCATTTAAACGGTCAAATAGCATATCAACTGCAACCATTTCACCATTTCTGTAAGCAATGCCAATCGCAAATGCGATACTGAAAATAAACAAATAACGCGACAATTCTTCAGTCCACACTGGTGATGAATCTAGAAAAATCCTAGCAAACACTTGAAGTAATACAACTGCGCATAAGCCACTAAAGATCACTGTGGTTAAGACTGCAAATACTCTATATACACACGTATCAATACTAGAAATAATCGAGTATAAAGAATAATTATCATTCATCATTTGTTTAACTTTCATATTCGTTCTCTTTATAATTTTTGGATTTGTTCAAACAAAGATAACTGCTCTTTATTTAGCGATTTTTGCACAGCCTCTAATGCTTTTTCTCTGAATAGTGCTTGATCACTTTCAACAAATGTCATTCCTTTCTCTTTTAAGAAATTAACAAGTTGCTTTTCATCTTCAAGCATCAATTCATGCTCATACTTTTGCATGTCTTTTGCTGAAGTAAGTAATATCTTTTGTAAATCTTGTGGTAGTCTATTTAACTGGTTTTGACCGATAACCACATAAATCCAACTTCGCACATGCTCAGTTAAATTAACGTAATCTTGAACTTCATAAAAAGAAGCACTTTTAATCAGAGACAATGGGTTTTCTTGCCCTTTGATTGTGCCTTGTTGTAGGCTGGTAAATACTTCACTGAAGGACATAGGGATAGGTTTTGCACCAAGAGCATCCCATACTGAAACGAATAAAGGCACATTAGGAACCCTCAATGTCATTCCATCTAAATCATCAGGTGTTTTAATAGGTTTATTAGAAGTTAGATTTCTAGCTCCACGCTCAAACCATGCGATAGGAACCAAACCAGTTTTTTGAGTTATTTGTTTTTCAATGGCTTTCCCCACTTCACCATTCGCAGCTTTTGCTAATTGTTCACTGTCTTTAAATGCGTATGGGATAGCTAATAATGCAGCCTTAGGAGCCCAGTTTTGTAAACTTTCTCCTGAGATAGTCATATCCGCAGTACCTAATTGAATACTATTAATCACATCCAATTCATTACCTAATTGATCATTTGGATAAATGTTTATTTCTAATCTTCCATTAGATTTTTTATAGACATCTTCAGATAATTTAACTACAGCCTTATTCCAAACATTATCTTCATTTGCTAAATGACCAAGCTTTAATGTGTAATCAGCAGAACTTACTGTAAAAGAAGTAGCGCAAGCCGTTGCTATTGTTAATAAAGTGAGTAAACGTTTCATAAATATTCCTTATTTAATTATTGGTATGTCAATACTTAACATCTGGTTCACCAATTAATATATAGAAGCTCGAATTTTACTCAAATTGTTTGTTAATAAATTGTGATCACGACGCAATAAACTATAAAGTGTAAAAACCACCACTATATAACACATATTGCACACCTTTTAAAAAATTGGCACTCCAATTTAATTTCCTTTCAATACCTTTTGTCTTATAATAATTTCCTTAAAAAGAATTATTACAAGTAGGTATGATATGGAAAATGTTGGAACTGAGCGTGCTTATAAAGAAGTGGCTGAAAAAATATTAAAGCTTATTTCACAAAATGGTGCGAAAGAAGGAGAGCGTTTACCGTCGGAAAGAGAAATATCTAATATTCTACAAACGAGTCGGACCATCATCAGAGAAGCCTTTATCATGTTAGAAATTTATGATTTGGTTGAAGTAAGAAAAGGCTCAGGAATTTACTTAAAGTCTAACAGCTTTGGAAATAGAAACTTTAAGTTGAAAAATATTGTTGGCCTTCATAATAATGATATTGGCCCATTTGAGCTATTACAAGCAAGGCAATATGTAGAAAGTAGCATCGTCAGCCTCGCAGCCCTACATGTAACTAAAGCTGATATTAAACACCTACATCAATTACTTGAAGATGGGCAAAAGGAAGAAAATGATAGTGAAGAATACGATCAAGAATTCCATACTAAAATTGCAACAATATCTAGAAACAGCGTTCTTGTTGAGATTGCAAGAGGATTATGGGAGCAAAGAAATCACAGCCAAATGTGGTCAAAACTTCATACTCATGTGACTGATAAACGATTAGATAAGCTTTGGATTGAGGACCACAAAAATATCCTATATGCATTACAAAGAAAAAATGCCGAAGAAGCAAGAATAGCGATGTGGGAGCATCTAGAAAATGTGAAAGAAAACTTATTTAAGTTATCTGATACTAGTGCCCCTGATTTTGATGGATATTTATTTATTTAAATATATAAATAAATAATTAGGCAATTGCACTTAAACCCATTTCAAAAATAAGTTTTTCAGCGGTACATTCAAACTGTAGTGAGACCTTGCTTTCAACACTGTCATTAGTTTGTTGAAAATCGACGTCTACTTTTACTGTTGCAAAACGTGCTTTTGCCGCTTTAATATATTTATCTGCTAATTGCTCAACACTGGCTTGATCTGGTCCGCTAAAAGGCAATACAAGTAGTGTGTCATTTTCTGCTATAACACTACCTAGCTCAACAATAGTACCGCATGCTTCGCATACATCGTTTTCTTGAGTTTGGATATTTTCAGACATATTTACCTCTGTGTTTATTATACAAGTGGTCAGATTGTAGCTCGCTTTAAACAAAAAAGGCGACATATAAAATGTCGCCTTTTACCTTTTAATGATTTACATCATTAAGCTGCAGGAAATTTTTCTAATTTCCAAATTTTGCTTGCATAATCTTCAATTGAGCGGTCAGAGTTAAATTTACCCATTGCACCTGCATTCAGAATAGCCTTTTCAGCCCAAGCTGACTGATCACGATAAAGTGTATCGATATCTTGGTGAGCAGCAACATAAGATGCGTAATCAGCAAGACATAAATATTCATCACCCCATTCCAATAAACTACGTTTAATATCAGATAATAAGCCAGCATGACCCGGTGTAAAGAAGTCAGTATCTAACCAATCAAGTACCGCTTTTAGCTCTGGATTTTTGTAATAGTAATCATATGGATTATATCCACTTGCTTTTAATGCTTTCACTTCATCAACACTTAAACCGAAGATAAACATATGTTCAGCGCCAATTTCTTCAGCCATCTCAATGTTTGCACCATCCATCGTACCGACAGTTAATGCACCATTTAATGAGAACTTCATATTACCTGTACCCGATGCTTCTAGACCAGCTGTAGATATTTGCTCAGACACATCCGCCGCAGGGAACATTTTTTCAGCCAATGAGATACGGTAGTTTGGTAAGAAGACAACTTTTAATTTGCCTTGAATACGTTCATCGTTATTCACTTTGTCTGCAATTTTGTTCAATGCAAAAATGATTTCTTTGGCCATGTGGTAACCTGGAGCGGCTTTAGCACCAAACAGGAATACACGCGGTACCATGTCATAATCAGGGTTTTCAAGTAAACGTTTGTATAGCGTTAAAATATGAATCAAGTTTAACTGCTGACGTTTGTACTCGTGTAGACGTTTGATTTGCACATCAAAAATAGCATCAACAGAGACTTCAACACCGGTTGTATCTTTAATGATTTTAGCGAGCTCTACTTTATTTTCTTTTTTAATGTCCATAAAGCGTTTTTGGAATGCAACATCTTTAGCTTTTGGAAGAATGCCTTTTAACTTATCTAAGTTAAGCACCCAGTCATCACCAATAGTTTCATCTAATAACGTTGCTAATCCTGGGTTACAAGCTTTCAACCAACGACGTGGAGTTACACCATTTGTAACATTGACTAATTTACAAGGGAATAACTCATGGAACTCAGGGAATAGATCCGTTTTAACAAGCTCAGAATGGACCGCAGCCACACCATTTACTTTATAAGCAGTGATAACACAAAGGTTCGCCATGCGTACCATGCGTTGTTGCGACTCTTCAATGACTGATAATTTTTCTTTTTTCAGATCATCTCCAGGCCATTTTTTCTCAACAACATTCGCTAAAAATTGCGAGTTAATTTCATAAATTATCTCTAAGTGGCGCGGTAATACTTTTTCGAACAAAGCCACAGACCATTTTTCTAATGCTTCTGGTAATAAAGTATGGTTGGTGTAAGCAAATGTTTCTTGACAGATTTTCCAAGCAGAATCCCAATCTAAACGCTCTTCATCAACTAAGATGCGCATTAATTCAGGAATAGCAATCGTTGGGTGTGTGTCATTTAATTGAATTGCCACTTTTTCAGGTAATAACGATAAATCTTTATTTGCACGTTTAAAACGACGCAAGATATCTTTTACTGAACAAGCACAGAAGAAGTATTGTTGAATTAAACGTAACTCTTTACCTGCATCTGTTGAATCATTTGGATAAAGCACTTTAGAGACAGTTTCAGCTTTTGATTTTTCAACTTGTGAGTCGACATAACCACCGGCATTAAATACATCCCAGTCAAAAGCTTCATGAGCACGACTTTCCCATAAACGTAAAATATTAACCGTTTTAGCACCGTATCCGACGATGGGAATATCCCAAGGAACACCTTTTAATTTTTGTCCCGCATGCCAAACTTTACGAGAACCTTCTTTTTGATCAAACACAGTTTCAACATAACCGTATAAAGGAATAAGTTGAATAGATTCAGGACGGCAAATTTCCCATGGATTACCGTATTCACGCCATGTATCAGGACGTTCAATTTGACGACCATCTTGGAATTCTTGTTTAAATAGTCCGTGTTCATAATGAATACCGTAACCAATCGCAGGGTAACCAAGTGTTGCTAGTGAATCAATAAAACATGCTGCAAGACGGCCTAAACCACCATTACCTAATGCCATATCCGGTTCTTCATCGCATATTTCATATAGGTCTTTACCTAACGTTTTTAACGCTTCTTCAGTAACTTGAAAAACTTGTAAATTTTGTAGATTGTTCGATAACAAACGTCCCATTAAAAACTCAAGGGATAAGTAGTTCACTGCGCGAGTGTCTTTCTCTGAGTGAGCTTGTTGTGTTTTTGTTAGTTTCTCAAAAACTAATTCGTTGACAGCCTGACAGGTTGCATTCCACCACGCTTTATTATTTGCTTTATGTTCATCAGTCCCAAGGCCTTTATGTAGGCGGTCGATGATTGCTTGTTGCATTTCAGCACTGCTAACCGTAGGCACTGCTACAGAATCCTTTGCTGCCGTTTTTTTAGATTTTTTAGTCGCCATGTTATACCTATTAGTTAAGTGAGGATAAAGTTCTATTCCATATAAAACTCTTTATAAATGAGAATGAGAAAGTACTAATATTTAAAATAATACCTTAACGCCCCCTCTAAAGTAATACTTTAGAAAATGCTCCCCCTCAGTTTGAGGTCGCAAGCTTAATGAATTCCTATTGAAGCCAAGATTCAAAATAAACATTGTGATATATATCACAAAAACCAATCATGTAAAAATAATTTTAATTTTATAATTTAGATCAAAAAACAAACAAGCAAGTCTATTTGTCTTAATATATCGTCTAAAATACAGATTAAAATTTTTAAAGAGTGGAGCAAAGTTCTGGTCAATAGCGGTAACTAATTGTTCTAGTTAAAAATAAAACAAAAAATTATTATACAGAGAGTTTAGAGAGACGATTTTTTACAGCACATAAAAAAGGCGAAGTAACAACTTCGCCCTATAATATTATTTTTTATTGTTTAAATATATTTATGTATTGGACTATAGACCTGCTTTAGCAAATGCCTGAGCCACAATTTCTTGTGCTTCTTTTTGGATCAAAGCGATATGATCTTCACCTAGAAAAGATTCAGAGTATATTTTATAAATATTTTCTGTGCCCGATGGACGCGCAGCAAACCAACCATTTTCGGTGGTCACTTTTAATCCGCCGATAGCAGCGCCATTGCCTGATGCATGCGTTAATTTAGCAGTAATTTTTTCACCCGCTAGCATTTCAGCCTCAACCATATCTGGGCTTAAGTTAGCCAGTACTTGTTTTTGCTCTGGTGACGCAGGCGCATCAAAACGTTGATAAACTGGTGCACCAAATTTTGCAGCAAACTCAGCATAGTGTTCGCCAGGATCTTTCTTAGTCACAGCAATTATTTCAGCTGCTAATAGCGCTAAAATAATACCGTCTTTATCAGTACTCCATACGGTGCCATCTTTACGTAAGAAAGAGGCTCCTGCACTTTCTTCACCACCAAATCCAAATTTACCTTCAAATAGACCATCTACAAACCATTTAAAACCAACGGGTACTTCACACATTTCACGGCCTAATTGATTAACAACACGGTCAATCATTGAGCTTGATACTAGTGTTTTACCTACAATCGCTTTATCTGACCAACCTGCTCGATGAGTAAACAAATAGTTAATAGCAACCGCAAGGTAATGATTGGGGTTTAACAGACCAGAAGATCTCGTCACAATACCGTGGCGATCATAATCAGGGTCATTAGCAATCGCTACATCAAAATGGTCTTTAAGCTTGATTAAACCAGCCATTGCATAAGGTGAAGAACAATCCATACGGATTTTGCCATCTTTATCCAATGTCATGAATGAAAAAGTAGGGTCAACACGATCGTTTACTACTTCAATATCAAGACCATAGGTTTTAGCAATCACAGGCCAATAAGCAACACCTGAACCACCTAATGTATCAACACCAATTTTAATGCCGGCTTTAGCAATTGCATCGAGGTCCAACACATTTTTTAAATCATCAACATAAGGCTGAATATAATCATATTCTTCCACTAGGTCAGATTGCATCGCTTCATCAAAATCAGCTTGTAAAATATCATCGTAATTATCGTTTAAGATTTCATTCGCACGGTCTTGGATAATTTTAGTCACGTCACTATCAGCGGGACCGCCGTTAGGTGGGTTATATTTGAAACCACCATCTTCAGGGGGATTATGCGATGGCGTAATAACGATACCATCAGCAAGAGAATCTGGGTGTGCTTTATTATATTGTAAGATCGCATGTGAAATAACAGGCGTTGGAGTGTAACCACCGCCTTTTTGCACAACAACTTTAATGCCATTTTCTACTAATACTTGTACTGCAGAAATAAAAGCAGGCTCAGATAATGCGTGTGTATCTTTACCGATAAAAACAGGCCCCGTGTACCCTTTTTCTTTACGGTACTCAGCTAGGGCTTGTGTAATAGCAAGAATATGTAGCTCGGTGAATGCATATTTAAAAGAACTGCCTCGGTGCCCGGAGGTACCAAAGGCAACTTGTTGTTCTGCTACTTCAACATCAGGGAGATTGACATAGTATGCAGAGACTAATTTTGGAATATCAACTAAATCACTTGCTTGTGCAGGTTGGCCTGCGCGCGGATGAATTGCCATAAGTACCTCAGATTGTGATAAAAATAAGTAAAATTAAATTTCTTCTTTAATACGTTCAATTAAATGATGTGGGTAACCCATTGAAGCCATCATTTGCGTTAAAATGATACGCTTACGCCCGGTATTTGCGTTGGTGATCACCCAATAAGGCGTTTGCGGGATCATTCTAGGTTTGCTCGCTTTAAATTGAGCGAGTTCTTCTTCATTATCGGAGTTCAACAAATCCTGTAAATGGGTACCTAAATAGGCACGAGTACGACCTTTGGTGGTTTCTGCTGCCTCAATAAAGGCTTCTTTTTTCTCAAAATACATAGTCGTTAGCATCATCATGAACTTATGAGTTATCACCGACTCAGAAGTAAAAGCAGGATCTGTAAAGAGCTGTTGCACTCCTTGATGAAAATGTTCATTTTTTTCAGTTGAATGGTGCTCTGTTGGAATGTTTTCAGCTCTATTGTTATTGGATTGTACAAGCTGTTGTGTCGATTGGGTGCGAGTAGAAGGTTTATTTTCAACACTAGCATTTTTCTCAGGAGCGGTTGTCTGATCCGTATTATCATCCGACAATGCCAGTAAACGACGAAGAATTTGGGAGGGTGTTTCACCGAAGGCTTCAATATTATTCAAAATATACTTATATAGATCATCTTCTATTTCGATCGTTTTCATTATTTCCCCATTACCTTACTTATTTGTACTAGCTGAATAGAATACAGTAAAATCACATAACCATTAATATGGAGGTGTAAATACTTTCAGCTTTAATGCATAATTTGTTATTATTTTTAACTTTATTTATTCTCACTTAAAATGAGCTTTTATGCTACTAAATTACCAACTAAAACAAGCCGCTAAACATGAACCAGCTAATAAAAATGAGATTATTTTTATCATTCACGGTTTATTTGGTAGTTTATCTAACCTTTCCGGCTTAGCAAAAGAGTTGCAAGCTAATTTTGATGTTATTTTAGTAGACGTTCGTAATCACGGACAAAGTCCACGTAGTCGAAGTATGACTTACCCTGAAATGGCAGAAGATATTTTTGAACTAGCTGATTCGTTAGGTATCGAAAAATTTTCACTAGTTGGACATTCCATGGGCGGAAAAATCGCAATGACTTGTGCCCTATTGCAACCACAACGTATTAAAAACTTAGTGGTTGCAGATATTGCACCGGTTGCTTACGGCGATCGGCACAGCGATGTATTTACTGGTTTACAATCAGTTAGCTTATTACAGGCAAAAAACCGAACAGAAGCTGAAAAAATATTAGCGGGTTATGTGGAAACACCGGAAGTAAGACAATTTTTATTAAAGTCTTATCAACGTGGTGATGATGGTTTTGACTTTGTTTATAATGTTGATAACTTACACCATAATTATCACTTGATCAGTGGATGGCCAACGATTGATGGTGAATATACAGACTCAACATTATTCATTAAAGGTGAACGCTCCGATTATATTAATGAAAAAAGTATTGAATCAGTGATGGCATTATTTCCCAATGCACGGCTTAAAATTATTAATGATACCGGCCATTGGTTACATGCAGAAAAGGCAAAGACCTTTAACCGGTTAGTCGTTAACTTTTTTGCTTAGGTGTCAGTAATAAAACAACGTCATTTGAAAGTAAGCGCGAGTAATTAAAGCCTCAGTCAGACTACACAGTGCTTTTAGACAAGGTCGAAGGTTTGGCATTTGAGTGACTATTATGTACAAAATCGCCTATTTAATTAGAATGGCCAGACATAATAGTCATCACCTTGTTACCAAACATGAATAAATGACAATAAAAATGAACCTAAAAGATTAATGGAGACTAGGCTTTTACAAACATATTTGCCTATTTTCGATAGCATCTATATGCTATATTCCCTTTTTTAAAAGAAGCTAAAATATGCTGCAAGAATATACTGAGCAAATTGAAACAATTGGTTTATATGGTTTTTACCTTTTACTTTTTTTATTCATCGGTTTAGCCATTCAAGACGTATTAAAAAAAGGTAATGTACCAAAATTTGGGCGTCAGGTTGTTTGGGCAGTATTATTTTTTGGTTGCATCGGTTTCATCTCAAAAGCAATTATAGAAATTGTATGGGTTAATTCAGGTATTGGTTAAATAATTCTCTCGGTAATGATGACTAAGCAATATTGCTCAGTCAGGTTACTAGACAAGAATTCTTAGGTAAGTATTGTTAGGTAACAAAATGGCAAAGGAATCATTTGATCGCATTACTAGCGATCTATTTGCAAACGAGGTACGCCGAGGCAGGCCTAAAAGCAATCCTCATTCGCGTCAAGTTCAGCTAAAAATAAATAAGCAAAAACAGACGTTAAGAGATAAGCAAAACGGTTTAAAACGAATCGAATTAAAAGTAGATAGCGAATTATTTGAACAATTAAATACGCTATCTGACACACTATCAATAAGTCGTGCAGAGTTAATTAATAAACTACTACATGCACAGTTAAATCAAATAAATTAAGGTATAGAGTATGTCAAGCGTAGGTATTTTCTTTGGTAGCGATACAGGTAACACTGAAGCTGTAGCAAAAATGATACAAAAAGAATTAGGTAAGAAATTAGTTGAAGTAAAAGATATCGCTAAAAGTAGCAAGGAAGATATCGCAGAATTTAGCCTTATTTTATTTGGTATTCCTACCTGGTACTACGGTGAAGCGCAATGTGATTGGGATGATTTTTTCCCAGATTTAGAAGAGATTGATTTCACTGATAAGTTAGTGGCTATTTTTGGCTGTGGCGATCAAGAAGATTATGCTGAATACTTTTTAGATGCAATGGGACAGTTAGGCGATATAGTTGAAAGTAAAGGTGCTATTATTGTTGGACATTGGTCATCTGAAAGCTATGACTTTGAAGCTTCAAAAGCTTCAATCGATGATAATACGTTCATTGGTTTAGGGATTGATGAAGATCGTCAGCCTGAATTAACTGCATCACGTGTTAAAGCTTGGTCTGAGCAAATTTATAATGAAATGTGTTTAGCGGAATTAGCCGACTAAATCCAAATACAGCAGTTAGGAAATGACATGAGTAATGAAAATTTAGCCCTTAAAGAAGCGGGTTTAAAAGTAACATCACCACGTTTGAAAATTTTAAGCTTATTACAGCTGCCAGAGAATCAACACTTAAGTGCTGAAGATCTTTACAAGAAATTGCTTGAACAAGGCGATGAAGTAGGTGTAGCGACGGTTTACCGTGTATTAAACCAATTCGATGATGCTGGGATCGTTACTCGTCATCATTTTGAAGGTGGTAAATCAGTTTTTGAATTAACTCATCAAGAACATCATGATCATTTAGTTTGCTTAAAATGTGGTGAAGTCATTGAGTTTAATGATCCGCTTATTGAAGAGCAGCAAAAACTTATCGCAGAAAAATATGGCATTAAATTAACCAACCACAGTTTATACCTTTACGGTGAACCTGTTGATGGTGAATGTAAACATAATACTTAAACAGCTTACGCTGCTTTTGAGGCATGTACTTACAATGCTAATACGATAAAAATAGCCTGTTTAATAACGGGCTTTTTTATGTTTATTTTTTGCTTATAGCGAAGAATAGATATGAGCAGTTTAATCGCTATGGCGGTAACAATGATCGTCGCCAATAATCGCTAACAAAGTATTGTGAAGGTATTGCTTGCTTTGGGTAAGGAGAAGCTAAGCTTAATGTTGCTTGAGTTCAGTTTGCTTCGTCAGATTAGTTTTGTACTACCGTATTCGAATCATCTTGAATTAATCCTACCTCTTTATAATAACGTAATGCACCAGGGTGTAATGGAGCAGATAAGTATTGAGTAACCATTGCATGCTTAGTGAGAAATTCAAAAGAAGGATGTAACTGTACAAAGTCGGTATGATTTTCAAAGACTGCTTTGACTATTTCATAGGCGATTTGATCCGGTAAATCAGTTGTGGTCACTACCGTAGCACCAACGCCAAATGTCATCGTTTTTTTAGGGCTGCCGCGATACATGTTGGCAGATATTGATGCCTTATCGTAATAGCTATGTGTCGCTATCAGTTGCGATACTTTTTCCCCTTTAACATTCACTAAGTTAGTTCGACAAGCACTACTCGCTTCTTTAATCGAGCTATTAGGGTGACCAACAACATATACAATAGCATCTATTTTATTATCGCATAGCGCCTGCGCTTGTTCACTGGGTGTTAATGATGTAGCTTGTGCAAAATCAGATTCTTGCCAACCGTAAATATCTAACAGCATTTCCATGGTGCCACGTTGGCCAGAATTAGGAGCTCCTATATTAACGCGCTTACCTTTTAGCTGCTCAAAACTGGTAATTTTAGCATCTTTCCTTGCTAACACGGTAAAGGGTTCCGAGTGCACTGAAAATAAGGATCTTAACTGAGTAAATTTTCCTTCACTTTTAAAGATAGAAGTACCGTTATAAACATGATACTGCCAGTCAGATTGCACCACGGCGATATCAAGTTTATGGTCTTTTAGTGCATTCAAGTTATAGATAGAACCCGGTGTACTTTTAATTTCACAGCGAAAACTATCGGCATCTTTTAACTGATTAACTAAAAAACAAATCGCGCCACCAGTTGGATAATAAACACCACTGATGCCACCGGTACCAATGGACACATAGTCTACCTTCGCAGTCACATTAGAATGCAGAAAGACCGTACTCAGCACTACAATAAGAGAGCGTAAAGGTAAATTTAAACTACGCATAAGATTAACGCTTGCAATCGCTAAATGGCAGTTTGAAATTACTTGCTTAAACACTTCTTTTATTTTATTCATATTTTTTTTATTAATACCTTTGAGTTACGCTTTAAGTTATACATCTCTTTTTTAGCCGCGGGTAATTGGCTAATTTCTGCAAACGCAAACCCCCTCTCTCTAAACCAATGGATACTTTGTGTTGTTAACACAAAAATCGACTCTAATCCTAATTGTCTGGCTTTACGCTCAACGTGTGCAACAAGATTATCAGCACGTGCTGCTCTACGGTATTTAGGATGGCTGACTAAACAAGCTAATTCGCCCATTTTATCATCCATAAATGGATATAAAGCCGCACAACCAATGACCATGCCATCTCGTTCTACAATCAAAAAATGCTCTATCTCATTCTCTAACAATTCTCGAGAACGTTTAACTAAAATACCTTGTTTTTCAAGTGGTTCAATTAATTGCAATAACCCCCCAATATCATCGATAGTAGCCGTACGAATTTTTTCATAACTTTCTTTTACAATCTGCGAACCAGTACCATCGCGCGTAAATAGCTCTTTTAATAATGCACCATCTTGATGATAACTAATGAGGTGGCAACGTGTTACGTCAGCTTGACAAGCTGCTACCGCAGCACGTAAAAGACGTAATGTCCCCGAAGCATGCTCTGATTCTTTTTCCATTGCATCAATATGAGCTTGAGCTTCTTCTGGTAATAACTCTGAAATCACTTCGCCATTTTCATCTAACACACCTTGATGAGAACAAAAGCCTATTAATTTATCTGCTTTCATATCAATCGCAACTTGGGTTGCAACTTCTTCCGCAAGAAGATTAAATACTTCACCCGTTACTGAATAACCAATCGGAGAAATAATCGGTATCGCGCCAGAAGAGAGTTGGGCTTTAATGCCATCAACATCAATACGGCGAACCTTACCAGCATGACAAAAATCTACACCGTCTTTGACACCAATAGGTTGAGCAGTGACAACATTGCTGATCACCGTACGAATTGCTGCGCCTTGCATCGGAGAGTTTGCTAATCCCATCGATAGCCCAGCTTGTAATTCGATTTGTACCGCACCGACAGCTTGCTTAATGAGGGTCAAACTACGATCATCAGTGATCCGGAGATCATCGTGAAATTGACTACTATGACCGTTCATATCAAGTTGCTTTTGAATTTGAGGACGTACTCCATGTACTAAAATCAACTTCACACCAAGACTGTTAAGTAACGCAATATCATTAATGATATGTTGAAAATTATCTGTTTCTAATGCTTCGCCACCAATCATTAAAACAAAGGTTTTGTGTCGATGTGCATTGATATATGGGGCTGAATTACGAAACCAATTTATCAATTGTGTTGAATTTGTTACTGCTTCCATTTGCCTACCTATTGCTCACAATAATCCACTAAACATGTAGGCCAAGTTGATCTTTCAAGTTAATTTTGTAACGAACTGCTGACAATTTATATAAGGCGAAGCTTATACAACGTGATTATTTTGCATAAACAAGCAAAAAACAATACAAATAGTCAGTCAACGTTACCCTTTTATTTCACCACAAGATGCCTTATGGTGAACAAATTTAAATACTAAAGATCAACCGCCCCTAGTATAGGGAGTCTACCAAGTACAGCTTTGTGTTGGCAAAACAATTGTTTAAACAATGTTAAATGAATGCTCTTTAGTGATTAAGTATTGCCTTTAAATGACAAACTCGTTGCTCATGCTTCTCGATCGTTACTAAATACAGGTAAAGAAAGGTGGTAATAAATGGCACATAAACGTAATGATAAGGTGCCTAACATTGCCACAGCCATAGAAAAAATAGGGCCTAGCTCAATATAATCACACAGCACGTATAATGTTGCTCCCAGAATAGAAGCTGTCGCATAAATTTCTTTTTGTAATACAAAAGGTATTTGTCCACTTAATATATCCCGGATCATGCCCCCCACTACGCCTGTAATACACCCCATTACAATAGCAACCGGCCAACTAAACCCAAGCATTAACGCTTTTTGTGCTCCATTAATAGTAAAAATAGCCAAACCAAAGGCATCAAAAATGGGTAACAAATAAGCAGGAAACCGATGTATGCGGTGAAGCCATATTAGACTTAATATTGCGGTAATAATAATCACGTAAATATACATATTATCCACAATCCAAAAAACTGGGGTTGCGCCCATCATCATATCTCGCAAGGTACCGCCACCAATCCCAGTCACGCCCGCTAAGACGATAATGCCAAAGGGGTCCATACGTAACCGCGTAGCAACTAATACACCAGAAATAGCACAGGTGATCACACCAATTAGATCTGAAACATAAATAAAACTATCTAACATTTGATTAACCATTCCTTATTAGGCTTTAAGCTATATTTTGGTGTCACACTCTATAAAAATAACAGGCATTAAATGATCTCAGTTTTTGAGTTAATTCCAATACAGGGATAGCTAACTTAAGCTCTGTAGTGAGCTATTTACATCTCTACAGAAGCTATTTATCTTACTCAAAACTGACAAGAATACTATTTAAGTACTAAGTAGTTAATATGACAGGAGTAATAGATCATAAAATGCGTATTGGATATTACTTTTTCTCACTCATAAACAATAGAAATATAAGCACACCTTTTATTTCAGCGAATGTTAAAGATCATTCAGCGGAGTCGTAAGTGTTGTCAGCAGTGGTTTTGTCTTTACCTTGTAAGCAGTTTGCCCACCAAACGCCAACGTTTGCACCAAGTATTAATAAACAAGGAGTTAGAATTAAAGTTAATACCGTTGCAAAGGTTAATCCACCCGCAATAGCAGTAGCTAATTGTGCCCACCATTGTGTTGATGGCGCACCAAATTCAATGGTTTGATTAAAGAAGTCTAAGTTCATTTTCATTACCATTGGCATCAACCCTAAGATAGTCGTAAATGTTGTTAATAAAACTGGACGTATACGTTGTGCGCCAGTCATTAAAATCGCTGGTTTAGTTGCAACACCTTGCGCTTTTAATACGTTGTAAGTATCAATCAAAACAATATTATTGTTTACCACAATCCCAGCTAAGGCGATCACACCAATCCCTGACATGACAATGCCAAAGGCACTTTGACTAATAAACAAACCAATAAATACACCTGCAGTAGAAAAAATAACCGCACTCAAAATCAAAAAGGCTTGATAGAAGGAGTTAAATTGTAATATTAAAATTAATGCCATTGCTGCCAGAGCAACCATAAATGCATTTTTTAAAAAAGCGGCCGCTTCCTCCTCATCTTCATTTTGCCCGCGTATTTTAAGTGAAATACGAGGATCGAGCTGTAACTTAGGGAGTTGTTTTTCTAATTCAGGCAACAGTAAACTCAAGTTATAACCTGCTGCCATATCTGCACCTACCGTCATCACAATACGACTATCTACTTTTTGTATCGCTGACTTTTTAGCGACTGGGGTTAAGGCAACAAAATGGCTGACCGGTATATGACCCAACGGGGTTTGTAGGCGTAAATCAGCGAGCTTTCCTAGACTACGCTCCTGTTCTGGGTAACGCACTCGAATATCTAATTCATCATCCACATCATCGGGACGATAGGAACCAAGCATTAAACCATTAGTTAAAAACTGCACACTACTTCCTAATAATGTCGCATCTGCACCATAACGTGCGGCATCTGCTCGATTGATCTGAAACTGCCATTCCACGCCAGGCTTGGCACTGTCGTCTTCGATATTCACTAAATATGATTTTTGCAATAACGCGTCGTGAATTTTGTCTGCTGCTTGCTGTAACAATTCAGGAAAACGAGAACTAATTTCTATTTGCAAATCTTTACTTGAAGGTGGTCCTGCTTGATCTTTCTTTAGCTCGATTTCTACTCCCGGTAAATCATCAGTTCGATTTTCAATATCGTTAATAATTTGATTAGCTGCACGCCTATCTTGCCAATCCTTTAAATTAATACGCATGCTACCGACTATTCCCTCCGTCGAATCACCTGTTTTCACGTATAGCGTTTCTATTTCATCAACTAGCGGCAGAATACGCTGTTCGATACGCTGCATAATTTGATCTTGTTCATCAATTGAAAAATCACCATAAGAGCGAACTTTGACATTGATGCCATTGGGCTCAACTTGAGGAAAAAACTCAACCCCTAAATGAGACTGCGTGAATAAAAAGATGCCTGATGTCGCAATTAATATTGCCGCCAACAAGACTAACCAAGGATAATGAAGTGCTTGATTTAATGTCTTAACATAACGTCCAGTGAATCCAGAAAGTTTTAATAGTTCGCCTTCTTCAGCCATTTTTGCATTATGCTTTTCTTTTGCCGTTAATAGTCGTGTTTTACCAAAAACACTTCCTAATACAGGAATAAAAATAAGCGCCATCAATAACGATGCGGTTAATGTTGCCATCAAGGTTAACGGTAAATACATCATGAATTCACCGGTCACTCCTGGCCAGAATAATAAAGGAGCAAAAGCTGCTAAGGTGGTAGCAGTGGAAGCAATAATTGGCCATGCCATACGTTGTGCGGCATCTAGATACGCTTTATGCTTAGCCACACCAGCACTCATTTCCCGATCCGCAAACTCAGTGACCACTATAGCGCCATCAACCAACATACCTACAGCCATGATCAAAGCAAAGAGCACCACAATGTTAACGGTGATGCCTGCCACCCATAACACTAGAATACCAGTTAAAAATGAACCAGGGATGGCAATTCCGACTAGTGCAGCACTGCGAATACCGAGTATCGCAATAATAACAATCACCACTAATAGCACTGCACTTAGTACATTGTTTTGCAAATCATTAAGCATGATTTTTACATCTTTAGAACTATCACCGGCATAACTGACATGGATATTACTAGGTAGCAGATCTTGGCTCTCAGCCATTGTTTTTTTGACTTTATCAACTGTTTCAATGATATTTTCGCCAGGTCTTTTAATAACTTCTAACGAAACAGTAGGTAAACCATTCACTCGCACAAATGAACTTGGATCTTTAAAGGTACGGCGGATTTTAGCGACATCAGCAAACGTGATCACACTATCACCAGTCACTTTTATTGGCATAGACATGACATCTTTTATGGTCGAAAACACAGAAGGTACTTTTATAGGAAAACGCCCTTTCCCTGTATCCAGCACTCCCGCTGCAACCAAACGATTATTACGAGAAACTAAATTATAAATATCGTTCATATTAAGCTGGTAGCTTTCCATCAACAGTGGATCAATTAAAATTTCCACCATATCTTCACGGTCACCACCAATATTAACTTCCAAGATTTCAACAAAACCTTCAAGCTTGTCTTGCATTATGCGGGCAATATTAATTAACGCCCTTTCCGGCACACTGCCCGATAACAAAATAGTTAATGCCGGATTTTCTGTCGCAAGCGTTACTTGCTTAATAATCGGTTCTTCGCTTTCCTGCGGTAGCTTTCCTTTTGCTTGATCAACTTTCTCGCGCACATCTATCAACGCCGCTTTTATATCAATATCGATATAGAATTCAAGCACAACGGAAGCATGTCCCGAGCTAGCAGTTGATTTCATTTCTTTTACACCTTCTAAACTTCGTAACTCTTGTTCTAAAGGTCTTAAAATAAGGCGCTCACCATCCTCAGGAGAAATTCCCTCATGGGTGATAGAGACATAAATAACGGGGATTTTTACATCAGGATCAGCTTCTTTGGGAATATTAAGATAAGCGTATAATCCCGATATCAGTAAAAAAGCCAACAACAATAATACTGCTCGCTTTCTTGATAATGCACCTTGAATCACTGTTTTCATGGCAACTACTCCGCGCCGTTAGGTGGAGTATTGACTGAGTGATGATCAGAGGTCTGCTTTTTTTCTACTTCGTCTTGTTCAAACTCACCTTGGTCAACTGCATCAACTTGATCTCCTACTTTAACAAAACCTTGCCCTAAGGTAATAATATCAACATCACCTGTAAAACCTGATAACCATACGCCATCATTATCAGTTTCAACTAATGTAATACCTTGAAAAGCAACCACGCCATCTTTGACCAGTTTCACACCGAGGTTACCTTGTTCATCTAAAGCTAATGCGGAAGGAGACACATAAATGGCCTCAACTTGATATAAAGGAATAGCTAGCTTAGCGCTAATACCTGACAGCACTTTTTGCTCTGGATTGGGAAACTCAGCCTCCACCCTAAAAGTACTGCTATCACTGTCAGCCATTGCCGCAATAAAAGATATTTTCCCCTCGATAATCTCGCCCGATAAGAGCGTTGCATGCACCGTTGATCCTAATTTTAAATCACCCATATAATGCTCGGTGGCATCACCTCTAATCACCATCGGGTCAACATTTTCAAGGCTAAAGATAGGATCGCCTACTTGCAAATAATCGCCTAAATCAGAAAACTGTTGCTGTAAAATACCGTTAAAGGGAGCAACAACACGAGTACGCTTCAACGCTAACTGTAATTGTGCGAGTATCGTTTGTGCAGATAAAAATAAACTGTTCTCCTCGGCTAAACGAACACGCCCCTGTAAACCTTTATCATTTAATGACTTCACGGCTTTATAAGTTAATTCTCTTTCCAACAAGCTAGCTTTAGCTTGTTTTAATTGCGCGGCTAACTCCCCCTTTTCAATATTAACAATGTTTTTATTGCGTGCAACATAGTCACCTTTATTGGCATTGATACTAATGATTTTACCCGCTATTTCAGCTCGAATAACAGCACGACTGTTCGCTTCGCTTCTGCCATAGAGTGTCAGGTATTTAGTGATTTTTTTAGTAACAAAGTGTGTCGTTTGTACTTTAGGTAAGGTAGTTCGTTGCTCATTATCCACTGATTCGCTTTCGAGCTGCGACTGTTGATTTGTACTTTCCGCAGTTTCCGTATGGTGGGGTAGCACCATCCAAACAACCAATAAAATCACAATGACTAATGCAATGAGATAGGGTCTTAAAGTAATAAAAGTGATAATACGAGAGAACATAAATGACCCTAAAAAGAATGATTCGGTTACAAAAAATAGACTTATCACCAAGGTAAAGTTATTAACTATTTAAAATAGAGATAAATTAAGGTTGCGATAAAGCAAGGTATCCTTAAATAAGAAGACCTTAAGCAAAGGATGCAGATAAAAGGGAGCTGTAGCACTTACTTTGATTAAATTGTCCGATGCTAATCACAGTAAATAGCGGATTTATTTCGCAAAATAAAACTCCTCACGTCTTTATTGTAATTTTTACGATTAACAACTACTTATACATTTTAGTTTTAAATGGCGTCGCTGTATTTGCGTGGCGTGAGCGACTATCGTTCAATGAAATGAGTTTTCTTACATTGTAATGATACATCTGAGTACAACATCTATCGTCATCGCACACGATGACGGTTTCCCTTATCAGATAAGCCTTACTACCTAACCTTGCCAGCAATGTGTCAAAGTAAATCAAAAAGCGCTTAATGTCCCTCATAAAGTGCAGCATGAGTTACAGAATTAAATCGGGTAAATAGAGGGGTAATAAATTCAGGATTAGCAGAGTGGATGATATAAATGCGATGGATAAAAGGAATAGTGATTAAGGAAGGCTGATAGGCTCGATTATTGAAATTTAATGCTCACTAATAATTTTAAAAGTGAGCACTTACATTTTCAACAATGACGCTTGATCATGATTATTCTAACCAATAAAAGATTAGATAGAGAACGAAGATCCACAACCACAAGTTGCTGTAGCATTTGGATTATTAACTAAAAAGCGAGAACCTTCTAAACCATCAACAAAATCCACTGTACCGCCAACAAGATATTGCAAGCTCATCGGGTCAACTGATAAGGTCACACCACTATTCTCAATTAAAGTATCGTCATCATTTACTTTTTCATCAAAAGTGAAGCCATACGAAAAACCAGAACAACCGCCGCCTGTGACATAAACACGTAATTTCAGATCAGGATTTTCCTCTTCTGCAATCAACGTTTTAACTCGATTTGCTGCGTTATCACTGAAATAAATCGGTAACGCTATTTCCACTTCGCTTGTCATTATAATTTTTAGTCCTATTAGTTTGCCCGAACCTATTATCTAATACCTGACTAATTTGTTCAAGTATAAGCGGAATGATTTATTCACTCTCTTCTTGAGTTTCTAATTCTTTAAGCGATGAACCACCATTTTCGATAAAATCTTTCCAGTCATAAATTTTTTCTACACGTTGAGAACGACTCCAACGAGAACCATTAGCATCAGCAGATACAAATATTTGTTCCACTTTTGCCTTTTTAGGTAAGACAAACTCCCCCTTTAAGGTTTGGAAGTATTTAAACTTAAATGCGCCGCTAAAATCTTTATCAAGTTCGCTCAACTTAATTGGTTTTGCAGTTCCTTCACTGTCATCCGCGCCAGCAAAAGTAATATCAACACTCCCCGTTAAAACATGTCGCCCCGTTTGAGTTTGCATTAACACTAACTCATATGACCAATGATTTTTTTCTGCAGCCTGAGTGACGGTAAATGAATAGACATTTAATCCGCTTACAGAAAGGCCTGGCGCAACCACTTGCTCATAAAAATATAATTTATTATTACTCGCATCTAGCGCTTGGTTCAACGTTTTATTTTCAACGACTAATGTTTCATTAACTTGCTTTTCAGCGATAAAATCGGCTTGAATTAAACTTAACTGTTGGGTTAGCTCCTGATTTTCTGCATTTAGGCTGGCGGCATCTAACTCTAATAAATGAATACTATTGTATAAAATATCTTGTTTAAATTTCCCTACCATAAAACCAAAGTAAGCAAACAATAAACTAATAGTTAACCATTTAAAAAAGCTCTTTCTATAACCGCGCATACAGTTCCTTCTTACTTATATTTATCATTAATACGGAACATTGCTTTATCCGTTGTTTGTTGACGTTTGGCACGCATTGATAATTTCAATGTTCTTTCTAATAATTGAGTATAAATAGGACGGCCCCCTAACGTTTGAGCAACCATAGTGGCACCTAAACAAGTAACAATTAATGGTAAAATCATTTCATAATTACTGGTCATTTCTATTACCAATAAAATGCCAGTGATCGGCGCACGTACTGTTGCCGCAAATAACCCGCCCATTCCTGCAATCGCAAAAGCGCCTGGGTCAGTGATCAACTCAGGAAATAATGCCTGAGCAATAACGCCAAATAACATGCCAAATAAAGTACCTAACGCAAGCGTGGGCGCAAATACGCCACCAGGCGCGCCAGAGCCAAAGCTGATTAAAGTGGTGAATGTACGTAAAATAAATAAAAGCAGCAAGCCCCCAGCAAGGTATTGCCCTCCCTCCACATGCGGAATTAATTCAAGACCACTAAATGCGATATCAGGTTCAATCACAGACAACGCACCAAATAACGCCCCTAAAAATAAGCCAATACCTACAAAACGCCAACGTTGATTTTGATGAATAGACAAATACATGTCCTGTGTCGCTAAGACCATCTTATTAAAAAAAATACCAATCACACCAAAACAAAAACCTAAAATAAGGTAGAAGCCTAATGTGTATAAGTCAGGATGAGAATATTGTGTGACCGTTACAACGGCATCTTGATCAGTGAACAAGCGCATCACGATAGTCGCCATAACGGCACTCATAAATACACTCTTAGTAGAGGTTAAACTGTAATTAAATTGTGAACGCATCTCTTCAATAACAAACATAATGCCAGCTAAGGGGGCATTAAAAGCGGCGGCTAAACCACCGGCAGCACCCGCGGCTAATAAAGCTTGCGCATCCACTTTATCGACTTTGAATAAATCTGAAATCATTCGTCCGACATTCGCACCAAGCTGAACCGAAGGACCCTCACGCCCAAGCGCCATGCCACTACCTAATGCCAGTAAACCACCAAAAAACTTAACTGGAATGACGCGTTTCCAACGTACTGGTCGCATTCCTTCCATCGCACCTTCTATTTCAGGAATACCACTGCCGCCGGCTTCTGGTGCAAAACGATGAGTGATGTAAAAAGCAGTTCCAGCCATTAAAGATGAGACAGGAATGGCAATCAGCCATAATGGCAGACCGCTGTCACCATAGGTATGGATAAATTCTAGGCGCATTTCTGATACCCAAACAATGCCGTGGTCAAATAATGCAGAGACGGTCCCAGCTAAGAGTCCAATAAAAATAGAAAGCCATATTAATAAAGCGCTACTTTTTCTGGTGAAAAAACGTTCAATAAAACGCTTTAATCCATTAATAAAAACCGACGGCAATGCTATTTTCATAAATGCAGTACAACCTAAACGAGAAAGTGAAGAAAAACTAATATTATAATAAAAATAATCATTCAAATTACTTGATTGGTATCATGTTAACAAACATTTAAACGATAAACCCCTGTTAAAATCATTATCGACTCTGCTTTGTCAGTTGCATCTTGATTTATCATGGGTATATTGCAGTTTCTCTCGACTTAAAAATAATTAATGGGATGCTTATGAGCAAATCAACTGAACTATTTAGCCGTGCACAATCTATTATTCCTGGTGGTGTAAACTCACCGGTTCGCGCATTTAATGGCGTTGGTGGCGGCCCTTTATTCATACAAAAAGCACAAGATGCTTACATTTATGATGTAGATGACAAACAATATATTGATTACGTCGGTTCATGGGGACCTATGATTTTAGGTCATAACCACCCAGCGATAAAAAAAGCCGTGATTGATGCCGCTGAAAATGGCCTTAGCTTTGGTGCGCCAACTGAAATTGAAATCACCATGGCAGAAAAAGTACAGCAGCTAGTTCCATCTATGCAACAAATCCGCATGGTAAGTTCAGGTACTGAAGCGACGATGAGTGCAATTCGCTTAGCTCGCGGGTTTACAGGCCGAGATAAAATATTAAAATTTGAGGGTTGCTACCACGGCCATGCTGATTCTTTATTAGTCAAAGCCGGCTCTGGCGCATTAACCTTGGGTCAACCAAGTTCACCGGGCATTCCAGCTGATTTTGCTAAACACACCTTAACCGCTAACTTTAATGATCTCGCCTCTGTTGAAGCATTATTTGCAGAATATAAAGACCAAATATCTTGTATTATTGTTGAGCCCGTTGCAGGTAACATGAACTGTATTCCGCCAGCGGCCGGTTTCTTACAAGGGTTACGAGATATCTGTGACCAGCATAAAGCTTTGTTGATTTTTGATGAAGTAATGACTGGTTTCCGTGTTGCACTTGGCGGTGCTCAAGCGCTTTATAATATCAAACCAGATTTAACAACGTTAGGTAAAGTGATTGGCGGCGGTATGCCTGTCGGCGCATTTGGTGGTAGCCGTGAAGTGATGCAATTTATTGCACCAACGGGCCCTGTTTACCAAGCGGGTACCTTATCGGGCAACCCAATTGCAATGCATGCAGGTTTAGCGTCATTAACGGCTTTAGATACACCTGAATACAAGCAACTAGCCATTAAAACTAAGAAACTTGCAGAAGGTTTAAAGCAAGCAGCAACTGAAGAAGGTATCGCGCTTAGTGTGAATTATGCTGGCGGCATGTTTGGTTTCTTCTTTACCAATGAAGCAGAAGTTACTAATTTCCAACAAGTGTGTGCCTGTGATATTGAAAGATTCAAAAAATTCTTCCATTTGATGTTAGATCAAGGTATTTACCTTGCTCCTTCAGCATATGAAGCTGGATTTTTATCATTAGCACATACTGAGCAAGATATTAACGACACAATCTCAGCGGCTAAAAAAGCATTTTCTCAGTTATAAATATTCTCTATAGCGTCATAAACTGACTGAGCAATAAAGCGCATTTTAAAAGTTATCAAACAACAACTAAAATGCGCTAAAGAGAAAGCTAGATAAATAGTAAAATAGATAAATAGTAAAATAGATAAATAGTAAATCGAATAAAGTCATCAATCTTCTCTATTTATCATCAATGTTCTCTTGTTCAAGCTAAACAGTCATCTCAATGCGACTTGTTTAGCTTGTCTATCCATCTTCCAATACATCCTTAAAACACAATCACCATTTAACTCAATCGCCATTATTATTCTGCTCAAAATAAACGTTCAAGGCTAACTTGCTGTAATTTAGCTCTATTAATGCAATTTTTTCACACTTAATTCGCACAAATTCATTTCTATTTCTGTCTTAGAATACAAGTGCTGTATACTCACGCTTTATTTATCCATTACCAATATAGGGCTGTACAATATGAGTGACGTGTTAGACATGAGTTTAGAAGGCGTGGAGCAATTATCGCTCGCTAAATTTACTGAAGATGCTTATCTCAACTATTCCATGTATGTGATCATGGACCGTGCACTTCCGCATATCAGCGATGGGTTAAAACCCGTACAACGCCGTATTGTTTTCGCTATGTCTGAGTTAGGTTTATCAGCTTTAGCAAAATATAAAAAATCTGCTCGTACCGTCGGTGACGTATTAGGTAAATATCATCCTCATGGTGATAGTGCTTGTTATGAAGCGATGGTATTAATGGCACAGCCCTTCTCCTACCGTTACCCATTAATCGATGGTCAAGGTAACTGGGGTGCGCCCGATGATCCAAAATCATTTGCTGCGATGCGTTATACCGAATCTCGTTTATCTGCTTTTTCTGAGTTATTACTGTCTGAAATTGGCCAAGGTACAACGGATTGGAAACCGAACTTTGATGGCACCTTAAAAGAACCTGAATTATTACCCGCTCGTTTGCCGCATATTTTGTTAAATGGTATCACAGGTATCGCTGTGGGTATGGCGACAGATATTCCGCCGCATAATGCGCGAGAAGTAGCCGACGCTTGTTTACACCTGATTGATAACCCAAAAGCTTCATTAGAAGATTTAATGGAGTTTGTACAAGGTCCTGATTACCCTACGGAAGCTGAAATCATCACACCGCGTAGTGAGATCGTTAATATCTATAAGACCGGACGTGGTAGTTTCAAAAGTCGTGCAGTTTATATCGTAGAAAGTGGTGAAATCGTGGTCACTGCTTTGCCGCATCGAGTGTCAGGCGGCAAAATATTAAAAGATATTGCTAAACAGATGCAGGATAAAAAGCTACCAATGGTGGCTGATTTGCGCGATGAGTCAGACCATGAAAATCCAACACGCTTAGTGATCATTCCGCGTTCAAATAGAATCGATATTGAAGCATTAATGAATCATCTTTTTGCTTCTACAGATTTAGAAGTCAGCCATAAAGTAAACCTTAATATGCTGGGATTAAACCAACGCCCAAGTGTCAAAGGCTTAGTCACTATTTTAAGTGAATGGTTAGTCTATCGTCGTAATACAGTACGTCGCCGCCTACAACATCGTTTAGATAAGATTTTAGCCCGCGTTCATATTTTAGAGGGTTTATTAATTGCCTACTTAAATATCGATGAAGTGATTGAAATCATACGTACCTATGATGACGCAAAAGCGGAGCTAATGTCTCGTTACTCATTATCCGATACGCAAGCGCATGCCATTCTAGAAATTAAACTACGCCAATTAGCTAAACTTGAAGAAATTCAAATTCGTAGCGAAATGGCTGAGCTTTCTGAAGAACAAAAGAAATTAGAACAACTACTTAGCTCAGACAGACGCTTAAATACGCTAGTAAAAAAAGAGATCAAAGCAGATGCTGATAAATACGGTGATGACCGTCGTTCACCAATGGTTGAAAGATTAGAAGCAAAAGCATTAACTGAAAAAGAATTAATGCCAAGTGAATCAGTGACAGTTGTATTATCAACACAGGGCTGGGTGCGCAGTGCTAAAGGTCACGATGTTGATCCACAAGCTCTGAGCTATAAAGCTGGTGATGAATACCTAACTAGCTGCCAAGGTAAAAGCAATCAAAGCTGTCTATTTATTGATACTACAGGCCGTGTTTATTCATTAGATGCACACTCATTACCCTCAGCTCGTTCTCAAGGTGAGCCACTAACGGGTCGGTTCAATCAAAATGAAAACGTACCTTTTGCCTGTGTATTGATGGGAGATGATTCAGATCGTTATATTATCAGCAGTGACCATGGTTATGGATTTGTAGCCAATTTAAGTGATATTAATAGCCGTAATAAAAACGGTAAAGCTTTGATCAACCTAACTACTAATGCCCATTTACTCGCGCCACAAAAATTATCAAATAATAAACTCGACTTATGCTTAACCATCAGTAATGAAGGTCGCATGTTAATTTTTCCAGTTGCAAGTTTACCAAGCTTGAGTAAGGGTAAAGGTAACAAGATGATCAACATCATGACAGCTAAAGCGACTAAACGAGAAGAGTTTGTTACTATGCTGAAAATTATCTCGCCAGAAAGTGCAGTCACCTTGCATGCAGGTAAACGTAAGCTTACTTTAAAGCCAAGCGATTTAGCGCATTATCAAGGTGAACGTGGCCGTCGTGGTAACAAATTACCACGTGGTTTACAGCGCGTTGATAATATTGAAGTCATTACATCTGAAGTTGAACAAGAAGAGAACCAATAAACTATGTTATTTATTATCAGAGCAATTTTAATTATTGTTGCCGTTATTCTAATGAGTGCGTACTCACTCTTTTACTGTATTTTGAGTCCACGTAATCCTAAAAACACCTATCACTTTGCGATGTTATTTAGCAAAATGTCACGTTTAGTAGGATTAAAAGTCACGGTTCGAGTACCTGAAAGTGCCAAAAATAATGGCTCTGTTGTTTATATTGCAAATCATCAAAACAATTACGATATGGTCACCACAACAGGTGCGGTTCAACCGGGCTCTGTCACTATCGGTAAAAAAAGTCTGGTATTGATTCCATTCTTCGGCATTATTTACTGGTTAACGGGTAATATTTTGATTGATCGTGACAATAAAGATAAATCAAAAAATACGATCACCGACGTAGTAGAACAAATGCGCGCTAAAAACTTAGGTGTGTGGATATTCCCTGAAGGCACTCGTAGCCGCGGCCGTGGTTTAATGCCGTTTAAAATGGGTGCATTCCATACAGCATTACAAGCAGGTGTAAACGTGGTCCCCACAGTCGTATCTAATACGCATCAACAAGTTAACTTAAATCGTTGGGATAATGGCGAAGTGATTGTTGAAATGTTAGATCCGATTGATATTACCCAATACAAAAAGCGTGAAATTCGTCGCTTAATGAATGATTCTTATGAGATCATGCTAGCCAAATACAAACAACTTAATGAAGAAGTGAATCGTCCAGATTCTAATACCGATTGTTGTAAATAATTCACTTAGATAGAGAAGAGATAAAAATGTCAGAAGAACTTACACATGAAGAACTATTAGCGGAATTAGCTGAAGAAACAGCAGAAATTGTTGAGGCTATTTTAGAAGACGGCAGTAACCCTGATGCTGTTTATATGATTGAACATCACCTATCTTGTGATAACTTTGACGTATTAGAAAAAGCCGCTATCGCTTGTTTCAAAAAAGGTTATGAGGTAACCGACCCTGAAGAGTTAGAGCTAGAAGATGGCTCAATTATTCTTAGCTTTGATGTGGTTGTTGAAATGAACTTAGATGAAGAAGCTATTTTTGAAGACGTTGAAAAACTAGTCGCATTAGCTAAATCATTTGATATTGACTATGACGGTTGGGGCACTTACCCTGAAGAATAAGGCTTAAACTTCATTAGTTAACATCTATAAAAAAACCAAGCGACGAGCTTGGTTTTTTATTTTTATATCTCAACAATTTATTGCAAAAAACAATCATTTTACAAAACACAATCTCTGCACAAATAAACAATTATTGTAAAAGTTAAACTGCTTCTGTTGCTTCAGGTTCTACTTCAACGTCTGCATCATCAACTTGAAATTTTTCAATTAATGCATTTTTTAAGACCATTGCTTCAATCTCTAAACCACACAACTCTTCATCCCAGTTAACGCCCGCAAAAACTTGCTGTTTTTGCATGCCGTCTAACCATGATTCAAAGAAAACCTCTAAAGCAATAGGTTCAACTTTGTAGTTTGCCCACTCTTCTGATTTTAACTTCTCAGCCAAAGCGGCATCAGACCAAAATAAATAAACAGCAGTGGCATCTTTATTATCGTGCGCGTGACAATTTGCCCAACCTAAATTTTCATCAAACAAACCGAATAATTCATTGTTTGCAGCCACTTGTTCTACAAATAATTCTGCACGTTTTAAATATTGATCTTTCATTTGATTCCTATTTACTCTTTTTCAATGTTTGTTGAATTATTTTCTGATGGGTTTTTATCAGTACTAGCTGAGTTGTTTTGATTTAACTTAGCTTCTAATTGCGCAAATTTCTCTTCCATTTGGTTGAGTTTTTCACGTGTACGCAATAGCACATGTGTTTGTACATCAAACTCTTCTCGGCTAACCATATCTAACTTGCCTAGTTGAGCTTGTAATACTTGTTTAACTTTACGGTCAATTTCATTACCAAAGCTTTTTACACCTTCAGGCATTGCATCACTGACTTGCTTTGCGATTTCTTCTAATTTCTGTGGATTAAACATAAAAAGCTCCTTAATAATTAGCCGCTATTGTAAACCCCAGTTTACTTAATTTCTATGGGAATATCCGAGCAATGCTTATTTTTTGATAAGCAAAAATGGCAACAAGAGATTCACACCACTTTCAGCACCGTTATTCCCCTTGTAATGAGGATTTGAAGCTTGAGGATTTAAGGCTTTAGCATTAATGTCCAATCGCAGAGGCTGTTTCAATAATTTTTGTTATTAACTTGAGCTTTTAGCTAAGCTTCTACACAATTCAGAAAAGCTTCAATCAAAGGTTCTGATAAGCGTGTTTTATAACAACACACCCCTAAATTAAATGAAGCAATCTCTCCCACTCCAGACAAGCTTTGAACGCGGTATCGCACTGGACTATTCTCAACAACAACATCTGGCACAACCCCAACCCCACAGCCTAAAGCGACCATACTGATCAAAGCTTCATGTCCTGCTACTTTTGCGTAAATTTGTGGTTTTCCTGATTTTAATGAACGGAACCAAGTATCAAAGCGACGGCGTATCGGCCCATGCTCAGGTAAAATAAAAGGAATATTTTTCCAGTCTATCGGTGATTGCTTGATCGTTTGAGTAACCGCACAGGGAATAGTAGGCGCGACAATAGATAAAGGAATTTCAGCTAATTGGCTGAAATGTAAACGCGCAGGAAAGTTATCCGGAAGCGCGGTGATCGCAAAATCAACTTGATGCAGCATTACTTGCTCAATCGCAACGGCACTATCTCCGGTAGATAGTTTTATATCGACATTAGGATGAATACGTCTAAATCGTTCTAGGATAGGAGGAAGATGACTATAGGCTGCCGTCACTGAGCAATATAAATTAATTTCACCTTCTAATTCATTAGAGCCTTTAGTGATCGAATGTTTGAGCAATTCCCATTGCTCTATTTGCTGAATGGCAAACTGTTTAAAAGCGACACCCGCTTCAGTTAATAATACTGAACGATTATCGCGTATCAACAAGCTGCAGCCAAGTTCCTCTTCCAAACGTTGGATAAGTCGGCTTAAAGTAGATGGACTCACATGCATGGCTAATGCAGTTTTTGAAAAATGTAGGCTTTGACTTAAATGAACAAACGTTTGTAATGACTTAATATCCATTTAACGTGCCTTATTTATTTTATTTAGCATTATTGTGCACACTTTATTGTGTTCGCTTATTGAAAACTAATTCGTCGTTTTTTGCACGACAGGTAAATTTTCATTTGCGCCCCACTCACTCCATGAACCGTCATAGACACTTAACGCATCATAACCAGCAATTTTAGCGGCTAAAGCAAGAATACAAGCAGTCACACCGGATCCACAGCTAAATACCAAACGTTGCTTTTGCGGCATTAATGCCTCAAATATTTGCGCCAACTGATAAGCATTTTTCATGGTCTTATTATTTAATATTTCGTCAATGGGTAAATTGATCGCTGATGGCATATGCCCTGAACGCAATCCAGGTCTAAACTCAGGTTCTTCACCTAAAAAACGGGCTTTAGGTCTGGCATCAATAATTGATACTCCTCGCTTATCAATCGCATCATGTACCTGTTCTTTATTGCTGATTAATTCAGGTTGATAGACCGCTTTAAAATTACCTTGTTGATAGCCATCAATACAAGGAGGTTGAGTATCTACACTCAATCCCGCTTCTTTCCAAGCAGGCAAACCACCATCTAATACGGCAATATTATTAAACCCCATCGCTTTAAACATCCACCACACTCTTGGGCTGGAGAAAATGCCAATACTGTCATAAACCACAATGGCATGGTCATTATTAATACCTAATAATTGCGCTGATAGTTCAAAATGCTGAGCAGTAGGCATCATATGGGGCAATGCACTTTTTTTATCACAGACTTCACGGTCAAAATCGAAAAAACGCGAATGATCGATACGTTCACTCAACCACTCTTGATAACCATTACGCATTGTCATCGGCATGTGCCAGCTTGCGTCTAACAGAATCAAGTTTGTATGATGCAAGTGTTCAGCCAACCATTCGACCGAAACCAAGTCACTCGGCAATACCAGTAAAGACATAAAAACTCCTTTTAAGACAACAAGATAAAAAGTGTAAACGTTAACAATCAATAATTATAAAACAACATATTCAAATCAACAATAATCTCTATAAGGGTTCAAGATACAGCATTGTTAAATTAGGTGTGATAAAAAAGTAATACTTTTTCTATAACTGCAATAATAAAGGTAGTGCATTTCACTTTCTGCAACATGACATTGCTAATATATCATTTTGCGCAATATTACTTATACGTTATAGTGACCATCGAAATGTAAACAACGTTCAATGTTAAACGTTATATTCGATTGTATTAAATATTAGATCTAAGTTTTCAGCAAAAATAGAACACTTAATTATTACGATTGATTTTACCCCTATTAATTTATTTTGGAGCTCATCTAAATGGCTAACTACTTTAACACTCTTCCTCTACGTGAGAAGTTACATCAACTAGGTCAATGTCGTTTTATGGATCGCAGCGAATTTGCTGAAGGAAGTGAAGCATTAAAAGGCAAAAAAGTAGTTATCATCGGTTGTGGTGCACAAGGTTTAAACCAAGGTTTAAACATGCGCGATTCAGGCCTTGACGTTTCTTACACTTTACGTGCTGCAGCCATCGCTGAAAAACGTCAATCATGGAAAAATGCAACGGAAAATGGTTTCACAGTAGGCACGTACGAAGAGCTAATTCCACAAGCAGACTTACTATGTAACTTAACACCTGACAAACAGCATACTGCTGTAGTTGGCGCTGTTATGCCTCTTATGAAAGAAGGCGCAACATTAGCTTACTCACACGGTTTCAATATCGTTGAAGAAGGTATGCAAGTACGTGAAGATATCACTGTTATCATGTGTGCACCTAAATGTCCTGGTTCTGAAGTACGTGAAGAATACAAACGTGGTTTCGGTGTTCCAACACTAATTGCTGTTCACCCAGCAAATGATCCACAGGGTCACGGCCTTGCATGGGCTAAAGCATACGCATCTGCTACAGGTGGTGATCGTGCTGGTGTACTTATGTCTTCTTTTGTTGCTGAAGTTAAATCTGACCTGATGGGCGAGCAAACTATCCTTTGTGGTATGTTACAAACTGGCGCAATCTTAGGTTACGAAAAAATGGTTGCTGACGGTCTTGAGCCAGCATACGCTTCTAAACTAATTCAATACGGTTGGGAAACAGTCACTGAAGGCCTTAAATACGGCGGCATCACTAACATGATGGATCGTCTATCTAACCCAGCTAAAATCAAAGCGTTTGATATGTCTTTACAACTTAAAGATATTCTACGCCCATTATTCAACAAGCATATGGATGACATCATTGAAGGTGAATTCTCTGCAACTATGATGGCTGACTGGGCTAACGATGACGTTAATCTACTTAAATGGCGCGCGGCAACTGCTGAAACTGGTTTCGAAAAGCAACCAGCTGGTGACATGGAAATCGGTGAACAAGAATTCTACGACCACGGTATTTTCTTAGTTGCAATGATTAAAGCAGGTGTTGAGCTAGCATTTGAAGCAATGACTGCATCAGGTATCATCGAAGAGTCTGCATACTACGAGTCTCTACATGAAACACCACTTATTGCTAACACTATCGCTCGTAAGAAACTTTACGAAATGAACGTTGTTATCTCTGATACAGCAGAATACGGCTGTTACCTGTTTGACCATGCTGCAAAACCACTACTTGCAGACTTCGTTAAAGCAATGAGCCCACAATACCTAGGTTCAGCACTTGAAGTTAAGTCTAACTCTGTTGATAACGCACGTTTAATCGAAATCAACGAAGAAATTCGTAGCCACCCAGTAGAAATCGTAGGTAAGAAACTACGCGGTTACATGAAAGACATGAAAACAATCGTAGAAGCTTCTTAATAATTCGTTAATAATTAAATAAGTTTTCTATTTAAGCCAAGCACTCGCTTGGCTTTTTTGACTCTGCGATAAGTAAGAAACTACGTGGCGTTATGAAAACACGAAAGACATGAAAACAATCGTAGAAGCTTCTTAA
>NZ_JACJDP010000003.1:116041-185986 GCF_014163575.1 Psychromonas sp. SR45-3 | reverse complement strand
TAAGTAAGAAACTACGTGGCGTTATGAAAACACGAAAGACATGAAAACAATCGTAGAAGCTTCTTAATAATTAATTAAATAAGTTTTCTATTTAAGCCAAGCACTCGCTTGGCTTTTTTGACTCTACGATAAGTAAGAAACTACGTGGCGTTATGAAAACACGAAAGATATGAAAACTATCGTTGAAGCTTCTTAATTATTAGATGAGAATTAGTTAAATATTAACGAAATAAGTTTTCTATCTAAGCCAAGCACTCGCTTGGCTTTTTTGACTTTGCGATAAGTAAGAAACGGGAAACTACGTCTATGCCCACAACACGAAAGAGATGAAAACTATCGTTGAAGCTTTTCTTAATTATTCATTAATGATTAATGATTAATTAAATAATTTTTCTATTTAAGCCAAGCAGTTAGCTTGGCTTTTTTGTATCTAAAATCAGCTAAGGACTACTTCTATATCGATAACAGGAACAAGATAACAACCGACAATACATCAAGTAATTTTTACTAATACTTATGTCACCTTAACAAGGTTATGTGCACCTTTTCACTAAAAAGCATTTTTTCTAAAAATTAATTACTACTTTTGAATTAACCTACTACACTAATTTAAACCAATAATCTTTTCAAATAAATGCAATAAACACCACTATAAAATCATATTGATAGAGGGATATTCTAATTATGTTTATGAATAAGGCATTAAAAGAGGAAAACGCACAATTAAAAAGAGAACTACATTTTCTTAAACAGATAAGTAATAGCCTCGATGAAGATATGATACGGTTTTCATTAGATAGTGAAGGTAAAATTACTGAAACTAATGCAATGGTTGAATCAGAGCTAGGCTATACAGGCAAAGATGTTGTTGGCAAATACTTTATTGATTTAATTCCAGCTTATTATCGTGATACCAACCATTTCAAAGCACTTACTCAGGCATTGAAATCTGGCAAAAATTGGCATGGTGCTGTTCAAGCGAATAAAAACAATGGTCAAGAAACATGGTTAAGATCGATGTTAGAACCAGTATATAACCATCAAGACTCTTTAAGCTCGTTCATCGTCCTCTCTGCTGAATTAACCAGAACCATTGAAAACTCTCGTCAACAACAGGATATTCTAGAAGCCATAGACCGCTCTATGTCTACAATTGAGTTTACGCCAAAAGGTGAAGTACTTACCGCTAATAAAAATTTCCTTGGGGGGATGGGCTACAGTCTCAACGAGATAAAAGGAAAACATCATAAAATATTTTGTGATCCTGAAGAAGTGAACTCGCCAGAATATGAGGCATTTTGGAATAAGCTTGCAAAGGGAGAACATGTATCAAACCGTTTCAAACGCATTGATAGTTCAGGCCGAGAAATATGGTTGGAAGCGTCCTATAACCCTGTACATAATGATAAAGGTGAGCTTTATAAGGTCATTAAATTTGCTACTTTAATCACATCACAAATAGAGCAAGAACAAGCAGCTATTGAAGCCTCAAGAATTGCCCATACCGTTTCTAAAGAAACACGCCATCAATCAGAAAAATGTAAAGATATCATTCAAGATACTATTAATGGAATGCAACAACTAACCAAACAAATGGAAACTGTAAGTAACAGTATTAAATCACTAAATAAACACTCTGAACATATCAGCGATTTAGCTGGTAATGTGAAAGGCATTGCAGAACAAACTAACTTATTAGCACTGAACGCAGCTATTGAAGCAGCGCGAGCAGGAGAGCAAGGTAGAGGTTTTGCGGTGGTCGCAGACGAAGTCAGAAAATTAGCATCAAGAACAAATACTACAACAGAAGAAATAAGTAAGGTTGTAAATGAAAACCTTCATCAAATGTCAGAAGCTATCACTGCCATTGATCAATCTATAAAAGAAGCAAGTAATGCATTAGAGTTTTCTAACGAAGCCGGCATTACGATAGTTGAAATTCAAAATGGAGCAATGAGAGTAGTGGAAGCTATTGAGAATTTTAATCAAAATATCAGATCTTAACAAAGTATATTTGCTCCGTTCTGACACAGAATAGTAACCTAACCGCTACATTAATATTTAACAATATTAATGTAGCGGTTTTATATATTTGAAACTAAATTATTTTTGAGGTGAACTATTTTATAAATGAGTTACTTTTTAAATAATAAGTCGCAGGCAGGCAATTTCACCTTATTCACTTTAAAAAGTCGTATTACTGACCCGGTCAGTAAGAAACTACGTTACGTTATGAAAACACGAAAGCGATGAAAACTATCGTTGAAGCTTTTTAACATTTAAATTCACTCGTTTAGTAGGTATTAAAAAGAAACGATGACATTTTATGCGAATGTCGGTAATAACGAGCGGATCCCATCAATAAACATTTGTACTGACATGATCAGTAGTAACATGCCCATCAGCCTTTCTAACGCTTTTAGCCCTTTAGTTCTAAGGATTTTATAAAGCTGTGTCGAGAATAATAAAACCATGGCCGATAACAACCAAGCTAATAATAATGAAGCAAATAATTCACCAGTATGGTCTGTATTAGTTTTAGCTAAGACTAACAATGTTGCTAATGCGGCAGGCCCTGCAATCATTGGCATCGCAATCGGAACTACTAAGGGTTCGTCACCTTTTGTCGTAGCAAAAAGATCTGAACCATCGGAGTTAGGAAAAATCATTTTCAAAGCAATCACAAAGAAAATAATTCCACCAGAAATTGTTATGGCCTCTGTTTGAAGATGAAATAAACTTAAAAATCGCTCTCCAAAAAATAAGAAAATAAGCAATATGACTAAACCAATTACCATCTCTCTAACAATTATTGTTGCATGCCTTTTCTTATCTATATTTTTTAAAATGCTTAATAATAAGGGTACATTGCCTAATGGATCGAGTATAAAAAATAATAAAATAGCAGTAGAAAAAATCGGAAATGAACTTTCCATAGAAAAGCACCTTATGTATTAATAAATGATAGGGTTAAATACAGGTTATTGTAGGGGGTTAAATATAGAGAGCAATGTGTTAATAGCGCTTACTAGTCAATAAGCAATTAATAAGTTAGCCAAACAACAAGCCTTAGCATTATATATTGTTAATAGTACACACAAGCCATATAATTTAATCAATACACTTACCCATAATGTAAAATACAAGGTTATCAATGAATCCAATTATTGCAATTTTAAAAGAGCACAACGTAAGTGATGCAAAAGTAAAATCACTTTTTGAAGCATTAACTCAAAACCCTATGATGGCACTCAGCCTTGTGCAGGAGTTAGGCATTCCTCCAGAACAATTAAAGCAGTTGATGGGGACAATAATGACTCAGCCTCATTTAATTAAAGAAGCTACAGATGAATTGGGTTTAGACTTTGCAAAAGTACAAGAAGCAAAAGAAAAATTAAATAAATAATTTATGCAATTTGCCAGTTAAATTATAGACTCCTGTCTTTAGGGAACTTTAAAAATATTTCCCTTAAAAAAGCCGTTCGACTTATGTGAGCGGCATTTTTTACAGGATCAATAATGGAGCCAGAAAGTCACTAAGTAGATTAACAACCGAATTTCCCATTATTATTTTTCCACTCTGATTCAGTCACAACAGATATTTTCAATCGTATCTCAATGCGTGACAATTTCACCATTTTCAAATTTGAATATATCAAATTCAACTTTAGGACCCCAGATTCATATTTGCTATCTATGGCAAAGTGTTCGCGATCGGTAAATGTACTTTTATTCTGCTTTCATAATGCCTTTAGGCAATTGATAAAGCGTTTCAGAAAACCTGCTAAAGCATTTTTATTGCTAATCAATAAGCAAACTCAGCACCTTATTATCATCCTATTTTAGTCAAACAAAAATTGAAACTTGTCCCCTTACCTATCTGGCTATCAACATTAATTTCAGACTGCAATAAATGTAATAATTTTTGTGTGATAGCCAATCCTAACCCACCATGTTCTTTACTATCACAAATAGCATTACTCGCACGATAACGAGCATCAAAAATATAGGCTAATTCATTTTCATTAATTCCAGTACCATTATCGATAACCGATAGATTAAGTTTGTTATTTGGCTTTTCATCAACCTGTATTGTGATTTTCCCACCTGCTGCGGTATGCCTAATCGCATTATCAATTAAGTTACTTAATACTCTTTCTAATTTACCGATATCCGTATAAACCAAAAACTCACACTGCTCAGGGGATATATTCAGGGTTAACCCTTTTTCTTGTAAGCGATGTTGAAATTTAGCAGCAATATCATGTAATAACTCGGCTAAAGGAAATGTTTCTAAATCTAAGGTAACTTGCCCGCCATCTAGATGTGCTAATTCAAAAATTTGATCCACCAGCTTTTTTAGTTGATTGGCATTTTTAAAAGCAATATCGATAAATCGTTGGTGTTGTTCGCTACTGAGTTGAGCCCCTTTTAATTGAATCGTTTCAAGGTATCCTTGTAAAGCAGCAAGAGGTGTACGTAAATCATGGGAAAGATCCGTTAACATCTCTCGCCGTTTTTTGTCGTTTGCCTGTAATTGCACAAATTGATAATTAATTTGCTCAGCCATTTCATTAAACGCACTGCCTAGCTCATGAATTTCATTATGTTTAGCCGCTGGCCATTGTTGCAATATGACCTTATTTTTTTCAAATCCAGCCTGTTTAAAAGCGCGAACATTCTCAGTCAATTGTTTTAGCGGTTGAGTCAAAAAGCGTAATAATGCTATCAACACCAAAAAGAAGAAAACCATCACACTGAATAAAAATACCCACGACTGTGAAAGATGTTGTGCTGACAACACATCGGCAAAGATTGAATCATATTTTTCGCCACCGATAATGATATATAAATAACCTTGTAAATTATCACCATTATAAATTGGCGCAGCTGAAAATATCTTTTGTGCGCAGGCGATCCCTTCACAATTATTACGCGGATCATCACCGTATATTGGCAATGATTTTTTATGATTAATAAAATCGACTAAAGGTGCAATATCAATTTGCTCGCGTTTTACTTTACCGGGCTCTGCGGAATAACTGAGAATACTGCCACTGGGTGCGATAAAATAAAATTCAAAACTTGGCCCAAGAATCATTAAACTGTGGAACAGGTTTTTTAATTCACGGTAATCATAAACACCTTCTTTTAATAAAGGGTTATCGTTACCTAGATGCTCCGCTAATTGAAGATGTAAACGCTGTTCAGCTTCATGGCGAGAACTCACTTCAAGCTTTGCAGACCACCATGTAAAAGTGCAGGCAATAGCAAGGAAAAGTAATACTAGCGCAATGCTAATACGCTGATAAAGAGAGAGTATCATCAAGCAACACCTTCAGGGCTGAATTTATATCCCACACCAAAAACGGTTTGAATAATGGCAGGAAAAACTTTGTTGGTTGATTCAGGTTGACCCGCTACTAACTTGTTACGTAAGCGATTAATATGTGAATTAACCGTATGCTCATAACCACTATGCTGATAGCCCCACACTTTGTCTAAGAGTTGGGTACGAGAAAAAACTTGGCTAGGATGCTGCGCCATAAAACACAGTAGGTCGAATTCTGTTGAGGTTAATTCAATGGTTTTTTCACGTAATATCACTTCATGTGTACGACGGTTAATCATCAACTCGCCATGGCAAATAACGCTATTTTCTTGCCCACTTATAGTTTCATTATCAGTAGCTTGCGGTTTACTATTTTGTAATAAATGCACTCGACGTAAAAGCGCATGCACACGTGCTTGCAACTCTCTAATGCTAAATGGTTTTGACATGTAGTCATCAGCACCCAACTCAAGGCCAACCACTCTATCAATTTCAGAAGTACGTGCGGTTAACATTAAAATAGCTTGCTCTTGTTTGACTTCTCTTACTTTTCGACAAACATCTAACCCACTACAACCGGGTAACGTGATATCTAATATTAATAGTGAAAAGTCATTGCTTAAGGCTTGTTTAATGGCCTCTTCACCGTTATCGCAGTGCGTGACTTGCAAGCCTAAATCTTGCATGTGCACTTTAACCAATTCTGCGATATCTTGATCATCTTCCACGATTAAAATACTATCAGCCATGCTGCCCTCACTATAAAAAAAGCCTATTTGTTATAGCAAGCACAGAGCTTACAACAACAAACAGACCAAAAAGGTTTATTTGATACGCGTGATAGTAACAGACATAACCGGGTTATCGAACTTCTGTTGATAAGTGAGCACTGAGCTACTTAAACCATCATCTGCACTAATAATTCCAGCATGCATCGCGACAAAGTTATTATTATCATCACGCTGTGGATTATAAGCTTCACCACCACCAGCAGGACCTGGCACTGTTTCTGCGCTTTCAGTATTCGCTTCAGTACCCGCATCATAGGCGAGTGTGCTGTATTTAACGGAATCGTTAATCGCAAATGAACTCAAGTCGATTTTATTAAGACCAGTAAATGCATCATTGGAGTTACCTAACATACTTGCAAATGATAAGTAACTGACCAGATCACCATGAGAAATCGTCACCGTAGAAGTTTCTCCCGGTAAAACAGGTACAGCACTTACCGCTACACTTGTCACTAAACTACTACTTTGCAATAAGCTGCTATCACCAGATTCAGCCAATAATTCTAGTGCATTAGAAGCGGGGCTACCAATCGTCCATAATGCGCTGCTATTATGTAGAATCAATGCAGGTGGAGAGATAGGTTGACCGTTCGTTAGATTGCTTAAAGTAACTTGATACTCTACAGGCGTTGCCACCACGGTAACACTATCATTATTGTCATCACCACACGCAACTAATGTAAGTGCGGCTGCCGTCGCAACGGCGACTTTAGTAAATTTAATCATAAAAGCCTCCTTATTCGACAACAACTGTCAACTTTGCAACAGGGTTTAACCAACGGTGTACGCGGCTATCAAAATCACTAATACCACCTTCAGGATCTGTATCACCAACTACACCAGGATGAATATGTACGTTCGTATTACCAATCTCAGTTGCTACACCTGTTGCCCCAGTTGACGTAATGCCAATCGGGTTTGGCACGTTAGAAATAATTTCATCATTAGCCTCAGTGCCCGCATCATAAGCACTTAAAAGTACAGTATAAGTCCCCGCCTCCGTAGGAATTTTCCAGCTATCTAAACCAACAAAACCGTCATTAGTCGGTAACATCATTGCAGCTAAAGACAGGTAGTCATTGCCGTCACTGTTAGTGAGAGTAAACTCAGTATCACCACCGGCGCCTAATAAACCACCCGCTGGATTCGTCGTAATATCAGCACCATAACCGCTCAATAATAGATTAACGCCATCGATGCTTCCGCCCTCAGCTAGGGCTTGTAACTCTTCACTTGCCGCTTCTGCAGAATGGAAGATAGACGCCTGAGAATCATGCGCTGCTGCAATAATAGGTGTAAAGCTAATACCTTGGGTTAAATTAACAAGTGTAATAGTTAAGTCTTGCGCTTGGCTTGCTGCACTGAATAAACCTAGAAAACCTGCTGCAATAAGATGTTTGTTTGACATGGAAAAACTCCCTTTAATCGTAGTTGAATTATTTATCTTTAAATATATTTTGAATGTTGTTTAATTAGTTGGTGAAGAGAGTATGCCCATGAGATATCACGCAGTTATCACGAAAACTTCACTATTTAGTAGTGAATTGTTCGCTTTGTTATCGCAAGCATCGCCGAAGTTGATGATTAATTAATGACGCGTGTTTTTTTGCATATTCATTAACAGCACGTATAATCCGCCTTTCAAAAATCAACAAGAGCGAACCATGAACGAACAATACGAGAACCGCTTTGGTGGAATAAAACGCTTATATGGCACCACGGCATTACAAAAATTCCAAAACAGTCATATCTGTGTGATTGGGATTGGCGGTGTGGGCTCTTGGGTTGTTGAATCATTAGCCCGCTCAGGCATTGGGAAAATCACCTTAATTGATATGGATGACCTGTGCGTCACCAATACCAATCGTCAAGTACATGCATTGGCGGAAACCGTGGGTAAACAAAAGATCGAAGTGATGGCTGCGCGCTGTAAACAGATCAACCCTGATATTATCGTCAATTGTATTGATGATTTTATCGATAAAGAAAACTGCTTTGAATACTTATCTAAGGATATGGATTACATCTTTGATGCCATAGATAGCATTCATGCCAAAGTCGCTTTAGTGGCACACTGTAAGCGCAATAAATACCCATTACTTACCTGTGGTGGTGCAGGTGGCCAACTTGATCCGACACAAATTCAAGTTGCAGACTTAGCACGCACCATTCAAGATCCGTTAGCGGCAAAGGTACGCTCTGAGTTACGTCGTCACTTTAACTTCACGACCAACCCTAAACGCAAGTTTAGAATTAACTGCGTGTTCTCAACGGAGCAATTAAGCTATCCAGATATGAATGGGGAAGTGTGCAAAGAAAAGGCGGAATCAGACGGCAATATGAAAATGGATTGTGCGAGTGGTTTTGGTGCATCAACCATGGTCACAGCAAGCTTCGCCTTTATAGGCAGTGCGTTTATTCTGAGAAAATTAGCAGAGAAAGCAAAAGCTGAATAAAGAAAAAAAGCATTTAACCACGAAGCGCTGCGCTTCACAAAGAACACGAAGCAGAATAAACAATGGTTATGAGTTCATTGTTTTGACCTAATCTTCTCTACTCTTCGTGGTTAAACAGCTTTTGTCCTTACCTTCTCTAATCTTCGTGCCTTCGTGGTTAAATCGTTTTTGATCTTATTTCTCTTAGCGCTTTCGATCTTAATAAGCTTTTGACCTTATATACCTAAGCTCGACCTAAAAAACACCCATAAAAAAAGCGATGTGAATATTTACATCGCTTTTTAGTTTTAACGGTATTAGTTAAACGGTATTAATTAAGCTTTATTAACCGTTCTACAATGACTTGAACCAAATTAACTCAGTTCAATAGTCCCAACGGTAATTAACTTTTAGATAAATCTAATAATTCCCTTAACGCAACCTGACACATACTAAACTCAGGCATGCTTACCGCCGATAACGCTTCGGCCATTTTGTGCCAGCGAGCGGCTAAACTCTGATGTTGTGACTCCCAATCAACATAAGCTTTTTCAACATCCTTTCCTTCTAAGGTTAATAAAATAGCTCTGGTGATACGCTTTTGCTGCCACTCTAAATCATCACGCATAGCTTCTCTTGCTAATGACTGCCAATGACTATCAACAGGCAACAAATTCAACTGTGCAGCAATATCAGCTAGTTTTAACTTCTCTTCAGAATGGAAGAAAACGTGTGCAGCTAACTGTGGATCAATTTTCAGTTTATTAGCAACATCAATGATATTTAATAGTGCATATGACTGCTCAGTATTTGATAACTTCTCCGCCAATGTAGCTGGTACACCTTCTTTTGTAACACTATCAAATTCTCGTTGACGCTGCTGTAAACCACGCTCACTCAGTAACTTAGGTAAGTTAGCTTTTACTGCATGCAACGAAGATTTATACTTTTTAATCAAACATGCGCAATCAAGTTGCTCTCTATGGCGTCTCACAATCCAACGCGAAGCATGGCGTACCATACGCATTAATCGATTGCTCAGTTTCGCTTGAACGGCATTATCAATTTGATTATCAAGTGATTCAATCTCCTCCAACAATTCAGGTAGGTTGAAAATATCACGCGCAATGACCCAAGATTTAGCAAGCTCTAAGAACGAACAACCGGTGCTAGCCATAATACGATGAGCAAACGTTGCTCCCATTACATTAAACAAATCATTACTGACTTGAGTAGCAACAATTTCAGACAACAGCGGATGCTCATGTATTTCATTCTTATAGGATTTAACTAATTCAGCAGGGAATATTTTTTCTGCCTCTTTTGCTAAATAGCCATCTTCTGCAATTCGAGCCTTAGCTAATTGCTCTTTCATTTCATTTTTTGCATAGGACAATAAAACAGAGATACATGGACGCATCAAACCAAGCCCTGCATTTTTACGCTCAGTGATAGTTTCATCACTTGGGATAACTTCTAATGCTCTATTTAATTTGCCCTTCTCTTCTTGGTTATCAATTAAACCGCGGTACTCTTCAATACATTTATGTCCATTTTTATAAGACAAACTAATGCTTTGTGCTTGGCGGTAATTATTATGCAAGACTAAATCAGAGACTTGTCCGGTCATATTTTGTAACCAAACATTACGCTGCTTAACGGTTAAATCACCTTTTGATACTAATTTATCCAATAAGATTTTAATGTTAACTTCTAAATCCGAACAGTTAACTCCTGCGGCATTATCAATCGCATCGGTAAAGCATTGTCCACCATTTAACGAATACTCAATACGCGCACTTTGTGTCATCCCTAAGTTGCCGCCTTCTCCGATCACTTTACAGCGTAATTCAGCACCATTAACACGTAGGTTATCATTTGCTTTATCGCCTACATCTGCGTGGGTTTCTTGCTTACTCTTAACATACGTACCGATACCGCCATTCCACAACAGGTCAACAGAGGCTTTAAGCAATAACGAAATCAATTCAGTCGGTGTTATTTTGCCTGCTTTAATAGAAAATGCTTTGGCCATTTCAGGCGTCACCATAATCGATTTAGCTGAGCGTTCAAAAATACCACCACCAGCAGAAATCAATTTAGCATTATAATCAGCCCAGCTAGTTCTTGGTGTATCAAATAAACGTTGACGCTCTTCAAAGCTCGCATCTAAATCTTTAGGACTTGGGTCAATAAAGATGTGTAAATGGTTAAAGGCGGCTAATAATTTAATCTTTTTAGAGCATAACATGCCATTACCGAACACATCACCACCCATATCACCAATACCAATCGCGGTAATAGGTTGCTCTTGGACGTTAATACCTAACTCTCTGAAATGACGTTGCACACTGATCCAAGCTCCTTTTGCCGTGATCCCCATTTTTTTATGGTCATAACCGTTGCTCCCACCCGATGCAAAGGCATCGTTTAACCAGAAGTTTCTATCGGTTGCTAATTCATTGGCAATATCAGAGAACGTTGCAGTTCCTTTATCAGCGGCAACTACTAAATAAGGGTCATCATTATCGTAACGCACCACTTGTTGTGGTGGGATTAAATTACCCGCTTCTAGGTTATCGGTAATGTCCAGTAACGCGCTGATAAACATCTTGTAACACGCAATGCCTTCTTGCATAAATGTATCGCGATCCATAGCAGGCGTTAAATACTTAGCAACAAACCCACCTTTTGCACCAACCGGTACAATCACAGAGTTTTTCACTTGCTGTGCTTTTACTAAGCCTAATACTTCTGTACGGTAATCTTCACCGCGGTCAGACCAACGTAATCCGCCACGAGCAACGCTACCACCACGTAAATGCACCCCTTCAAAGCGAGGCGAGTAGACAAATACTTCATAACTTAAGCGTGGTAATGGAATTTCACTGATTTTTTTATGGTCAAATTTAAAGCTGATATATTCTTTAAATTGCTCACCTTCTTGTTGGAAGTAATTACTACGAATAGTCGCCATAATCAATTCAACAAACTTACGAAGTACCCTATCGTCATTAAGGTTACTAACCTCGTTCAAAGATTCTAGAATATCGTTTTCTAATTGCGCTTGTTTTTCAGTGCTAACTTTAAGCTCAGGATTAAAACGAGCATGAAATAAGCTTACGATTTTTTTTACATAACCGCTATGTTCGAGCAATGTTTTTGCCATCGCAAAATGACTAAAACCGAAGCGGATCTGTTTTAAGTATTTTGCATAGGCACGTAACATAGCAATATCACGCCAATCTATACCTGCACCTAATATCAATTTATTAAATGGGTCGTTATCTGCTTTTGAATACCAAACAGCTAGAAAGGCATCTGAAAACAGATGACGGAAGTTTTCAGGGTCAAAACCATTATCGCCTACATACAACAAAGTAAAGTCATATAGCCAGAATGTATTCTCACCCACAGGACACACTTGATAAGGGTATTCCTGCGCAACTTGTAAGCCTAAGTTTTCTAAAATAGGGATCAAGTCCGATAACAATAACGCGCCATCTTGGTGGAAAAGTTTTAATTTCAGACCACTGTTATTAGCTTCAATGGAGCGATAAAAACGCAGTGCCATTGACCGTTCTGGTGATAAATATAACGATTCAATACGGTCAATATCTGCGACTGCAACACGCGAACTAAAGCTTTCTTGGTAACTACTTGGGAAAGCAGCTTGGTACTTCCGGGTCAGTTTTACAGCGGTTTCTTCACCATGCTGCTCAAACAATGAATCTTGTAACTCTTCATGCCACGCTTTAGTGATTTGCTGCATACGCAACTGGATAGCATCCACCTCTAATTCGCCTTCAAAAGCTTTATCAAGGTGGATCACTAAACGTAAGCGTGCGAGGTTAGATTCACTTAAATAGGTTTGGAAATCACTGTCTGCGATTGGCATAGTACGCGATAACAACTCGACAAATTTAAGTCGAACCTCTGTATTGTAAACATCACGAGGCACATACAATAAAGCGGTAACAAAGCGTTTATTACCGTCAGTTCTTAAGAATAATTTAAGCTGCTTTCTTTCCTGCGCATGTAAAACTTCGATAACATTATGAAGTAACGTTTTTTCATCGCATAACAATAAATCTTCAACCGCATAGGTCGATAATATTTGCGTTAGTTCTTTGTAATAATGCCCTCCTAGGCTCAACCCAGATTGTGCTAGTATATTACTGATTTTTTGACGTATAACAGGAATTCCTAACGGGCTACCGCTATAAACAGATGAAGTATAAAGACCTATAAAACGAAGCCCGCCAATTAATACTCCTTGTTTGTTAAACTGTTTAACATACACAACATCAGGATAAGCAATACGATGCACCATCGCACGTTGTGACGCTTTACTAAAGTGTAATAAAGAAGGATCTTGTAACTCTTGCACACAGTCAAACTGCGCTTTATCTTGCATAAAATCTTTGTGTTTTAATAAACCTAACTGGCTATCTTTTACAATAGAAATAACATTATCTTTAACCGTAAATTGATCACAAGCTAGGAAAGTAAAATGATCGTCTGCCATCCAATCTAAATAAGTTTGTTGCTCAGTAAAGTCAGATTTTGAAGCGATAGCGCTGACAGCTTTTTTACTGGTGGCAATTGCCCCTTTTACTTTGTCGATCATTTGATGATAATCATCAACGACTTGCGATACACTCGCTAATGCCTGCTCCAAACATTTTTGAATTTTAGCGCGCTCTGTCGATGAGGTTGTTTGGTCAATTTCAATATATAACAACAGCTCTGTATCATTTTCAGTATTTAATTTTTTCAACTTACCGGAAGCACCACGCTCACTGTGTATTTCGCTATAAAAAATACGGTGTAATTTAGTGTTATGTTTATTTAAGGTTATTTTTACCGTATCAATAACAAATGGAATATTACGACTTAATACACTAATAACAGTATGACTAGATTGCCACTCATCCTCTTCAACATCAGGATTAAAGACTTTAACCTTGGCAATTTCACCTTTCCATTGATGCACTTCTCGCCACAATGAAACCGTTAAACCAGATAAATCATCCGGACTGATAGTGGCTAAATCAACAATGCTAACATCACGATAAATAGCATTAATAAAACTTTGTAGGAGAGATTGTTCGCGCGTTGGGAAATGTGCTTTTAAGCGCGAGAAAATTTGTTCTAGGATATCTGATTTTTGATTCAATTTTATATTCATTGTATAACCTATCTAATGACGAGAAGTAGCTTGCAACGCTAAGGCTATGTCAAATAAATAAATACACAATATAATAAGTTAATAAGCGCTTATCAGCACACAAAAAATATGAAAAAATTCTTCATTAAAGCTTTACAAAAAAAACATTTGTAACTTAAAGTATCGAACAACATTATAACCACACTATTTAAAAGGATTTAAAAAATATAAAGCCAACAATCAACGCTTGAAATGATTGCAGATGTGGTTAAGTGATGCCATGAAAAATTGTGCTAATTTTATGAGCATTTTCGATCCGTTGTTGATCTATTTTGCTGATAAAAAATAATCGTTAATAGGATTTGCATAAACTAAAATGGCAAATACAAGCTAAAAAAAGCCCACCGAAGTGAGCTTAATAGAAAAATAAAGTAACAACAAAACTACCTATGATGATTGCAAAATATCCTCATCATTAACAAAGCGTAACGCTAAACAATCACTGTCTTTACTAATAATCATCGAAGAATCTACTCGTAAGCAACTACCAGCGTATTTACCAGCCGCAGTGAACGTACAAACTTGTACATAATAACCATCCACCAGCGGTAACGGAAATAACGCTTGGTAAATATTATCTTGAGCGGCAAACTTGCCTCCCGTCGCTTCAAGTACATCCTGCTCATGGTCAATTAGTTGAATATTGGCACCGCATCGCCCAACAATAGGTTTACTAACATAACCACTTGCTTGTAAATCATCATTCAGTGCAAAATCTGCATGCAATAATAACGGGTGATTAGGGAATAATGACCACAACACTGGCAATATTGCTTTGTTACTTGGAATTAATGTCCACAGTGGTTCAAATATCATAATATTTTTATGTAATAACACATCAGCAAGTCGCGGCGTTTTGCCTTTTCTCGATAAAGGTTCAAAACTTTCAGATGACGTATCATCAGATTCACACTCTAAGCGAATTTGATCCAATGCAGTTTCCCATGACCATGTTTTCCAAACCCAATGCAATACATCACCTTGCGCGTCAACCACGTTACCTTGTTCATCCCATATTAAAGAGTGTATGCCCTCTATTAAGCGACTCTCAATACCCGCTGCTTTTAATGTCTGTTGAATAAATAAAGCGTGGTACTTCTCTTCTGGATCATCATCGTGAAGAATATGAATAAGGCCTTTGACCTGACTTTTCTGCCATGCTTTCACCAGTTGTTTAAAGAGATCTTTGCCGGCATCTTCACCTTCATGAACGCCATAATGTTGCGCCCATTTACCCTGAATTTTGGCCCCTTCCATATAACATGAAGCTGAATCGCAGTTATATTCGTAGACCTTTAGCCCCTGCGTTGTCATCGCGAAATCAAAACGACTGGTGATCAACTGATTTAAACGATTATCCCAGGATTGGCGAATTTTAGGCAATAGTGCACGAGGCAAATTAAATTTATCTAATAAATGTTCATTATCAAGTACATAATCCGTGGCATGCATGAATAAACCATGCAGTTCATTGGTCGCGCGGCGTAACGTATCCTGCGCGGTTTCGGATAACACATAATAGCGATATTCATCCGCTGCGATGGCGCTTAATTTGTGCCCTTGTAAGGCTTGTACATAAGCCGCTTCATCTTTATTAGCGACATTTAACCAAGACTTTTGTGGCCCAACAATAGGTTTAGCGGAATGACTCGACAAAGAAAACAACTGCTTATTGGTTGCTTCACAGACCTCTGCATAAGTATCATCGTCAGTTTGTATCATCCACCCTAAAATCAACGCATCGTTAAATGAACACGCCAACCAATATTCACCGTCTTCACTAATCGTCGCAACTAATTCACGGCTGTAATTTCTCCCCTCAGGCCAAACAGTATGGTCAAGATTTTGCTCTGCAATACGAATTTTGTCAGGGAAAACTTCAGTCACAATAGCGACATGCCCGGTTTGCTCAAACTCACCACCTTGCTCCCAAATTAATAAACAGCCGGGTTGCGGATGACGTTTACTACCATTACTAAAAGCCTGTAAAGGTAAACGAGTATTGGATGCAATCTCACGCACGGAACGTAAGTTAAAAATCTCATAGGCCATGGACACATCATCAAAAATATAACCACAGTTTTGATACATCCAGCGCCGAGCAAATTCAACGCATTGCCATTTATAGCCCATATAGATACCGTCAACATAACTGCGAAAAGCACTACGTTTAGGATACTCAATATCACTCGCACTATCATAGTCGCTAGAATACGACGCAACCCCACCTGGTGCATAACCAAGCAAGGTACCAAAGGAACAAGAAGTTGATTTATTCGACAAGATAATGGTCCAGTTAAAAGGTAAGAAACGATTTCAATATAGACTTCTCTAAAGTGATTAGCAATCACTCAATCAGCTAATAATATAAATAATTTTCACCAAAAAAATAGAGGGTAATAATGGCTATTTAACATCGATATTAACGGCACAATAAGATAAAAAATAACGGTGAGAGTGAAAAGCTCAGGGAAGTAAATGAAAACAAATAAAAGAGTAAGAAACTTAGATATTTAGCACGTAAAGGGTTACATTTTTACATGCTTCAAAGGTTCATAGGTTAGTTAATAGGTTAATAGGTTAATAGGTTAATACATTGAAAATACGCCCCCGAAGCGGCGTATAAGAAATTCAAACAAAAGCAATAGAATCTGCCTCAATAACTTGTTAAACAGCAAGGCAGAAATTATTTTGTTAAGGATGCGACGAAACTAGGCAAGTCTTCAGTTTTATAGCAAGCATCGTGCTGATTAATGTCACTTCTGTTCACTAATATAGTCCGCATACCTAAGGCTTTAGCGGTGGATATATTAGAGACTTGATCATCATAAAAAGCAGCATCAGAAGCTTTAAAACCAAAGTGTTGGCAAATAGTATTAAAAGCATGCGGATCAGGTTTCATTCGGTAACCAGTTAATTCAACACTAAAAATACCATCGAAACAATCATATAAATCAATATGCTTTAATACCCTTGTGGCATAAGCCAGTGGCGAGTTAGTAAATACATAACGTGATTTTTTAAAGGCATGTAATGCGTCTTTAAGCATGGTGGCTTTTTTAACCTTATCTAAATTAACTTGATGAGAGAAATCAGAAAACTTCTTTAAATCAACACTTGGATAATGTAATTGAATGCCTCTTATTGTGCCGCCGTATTGCTGATAATAACTTTCACACAGCAGATTAGACTCTTCAATAGATATACCTAGCTCATTGCTGATAAAGCGACGCATTCTAGGGGCAATTTGCTCTAAAATGGCATTTTCTGGAGAATATAAGGTGTTATCAAGGTCAAATAAATGAACATCACGCTCTAATAATGGGGCCAAAGGATTGCCTCTTTGTTGCTCAGTGAGAGAGGATACTATCACTATTGCTTTCAAAAAACTCAATGTCGACAAAGTGTCATCGACAATCTACTTACATGCAAAAAAGTTTTAGTGAAAAGATAGAGACTGAATAGTCGTGCTAAGCATTCACTCCGAGCAATTATTCAGCAGTAATCAACTGCTCCGATTTATAAAATAAACATTCTCCAGCCCTCACTTCATTACGACAGACAAATACAACTTCGACCAATCATTTACCTTTAATTATAGAGACGCTTTTTTAATATTAGTTTCAGCATCGTTAGAGTTAATAAAAGTCGCCTTTGGCAAAGGGGTGGGATGACGAATACATAACGCAACCATCACCAGCAGCATCGCCGTGATATCCAACCTTGTTAAATCTTGCTCCAAGAATATGGCGCAGGAGAGCATTGCAACCACCAGCTCAGCAGAACCAAAAACAGCAATGATCTCAGGCTTAGTTTTAATCGCGCCCACTACAAATAAATATTGCGGTAAAGCAGCGGCGAGAAAAGCTAAGCCCATCAATACACTCCATCCACTTATTTGTTCAGGAAAAACAACAACTGGAGCAGCATAAATAACTAAAGGTATTAATATAATTAAATGCCCCATTGTTGCCCAAGCAATACGGCAAGCAGCAGTTAATTTTTGTTTGGGTTTGGCGAGGTATTGTATTTGAAAAGCAAAAACCATTGGCGCTAAAAAGCAACCAAATAGCGCCCACTTTGATCCCATTGACAGCGCAGCTGGGTCGATAACAAGTGATGCAGCAATAAGGACCAGCATTGCTGATAATAAACCGTTAACACTTAGCGCACGCTTAAAAATTAACACGCCGATTAATAATGAGAAAAAGGGATAAGTATAATAAATTAAGATAGCGGTTGATGAATCAAGCGCTTTTAATGCATGGAAATAAGCCAGTACGCCAATAGCACTAGCAAATCCAAGCAACAACATTCGGATCACTTCTGGCCATAAATGCTTGGGAGCCGACAAATAAAATGATAATAAAATACCCGGTAATATAAAACGATAAAGCGTGACCAGTTCTGTACTCATTCCTTGATCAAATAGAATTTGAGCGAATAAAGGATTAAAGCCAAACCCAACAGCTGAAAGCAATACCATCATCGGCCCGCTCATTTTTATTTTTTGAATATCCATTTTCATTCGTTCACTTGCCCTTTTTGATCATCTAATGCCTATTGCCATCATTTGGCTCGACTCGATTCAGGCATTAATTCAGCCCATTTTCATTATTTAACCAAGTCAATTTTATAACTTAACCCAGCACCATTTACGGCCACAGCACCAACCTGCTTACATCAACTATATCCGCTCACTTGCGTATAAAAATAGATACCCATTTAAAAGCTTTATTGATCAACTGAATATATGGATTAACTAGATTAAGCAGATTAACTACCTATTGATTGGCTAGACAATATCTGAAATTAAATTAATATATAAGTGAATTTAGCAGCCAATACATGCATAAAATTCATGTATTAACTCATTTTTAAATACACCCTGTAGGCGCGTAATGAAACTCGAAGTAAGACATTGGCAAATGCTAAAATCCCTCTCTGAACTCAACAATGTAGCGCAAGCCGCCGACTCATTGGGTATCAGCCAATCAGCATTGAGCCATCGTATTGCCGAAGCCGAGCGCCGTATGGGCGGGAAGTTATTTGAAAAAGAAGGTCGTCGAATAAAACTCACACCGGCAGGCGAATTGATTACACAAGCCGCGTTACAGGCATTGCCTATTCTTGAGCGAGCAGAAAATGACTTTGAACTAGATGCAAGTAATGAAAAACAGATTGTTCGACTAGGGGTTGCCTCATACTCTTGCTATCACTGGCTCCCTGAGTTCATGCAGTATGTCAGTAAACAAGCACCTAACATTCAACTACGCTTAATCGCTTCCGCCACACAAAACCCAATTAGCAACTTGCAACATAGCTCAGTAGATATCGTCATCGCACCGGGTTATTTAGCAACTCCCGGCATTATTCCAACCTCCCTTTTTAAAGATGAACTGGTGCTAGTCACTCAATATGATCATGCACTTAGCCATCAACGCTATATTGAAGCTAAAGATTTAAGTCAACAACAGTATTACACCTATAGCCAGAACGTCACACCAGGGTTTGAGTATGAACGCTTTATTCGTCCGTCTGGTGTCATTCCCCAGCAAGTAGAAGTGGTTGAGATGACGGATGCCATTATAGAGTTAATTAGCGCAGGGTTAGGGGTGAGTATTCTTTCTAAATGGGCCATCGATGCGGCACTAAAATCTAAACGAGTAAGTTGCACTCAACTGGGTAAACAAGGGCTTGATCTCGCTTGGTCTGCCCTCACCCGTGAAAGTGAAAAGAAAAATAGTGCCACCAAACAAACAGCCCATTTATTAGCTCGTTGGTATAAAGCTTCTAATCAATAAACACAGGCAAGGTGTTCATCACAATAAGGCACTCGTCAATTTTCAGGGTGCTTTACGGGCGAGAAAGGGAACTCACTAACGCCGCCAAAGCGATGTATGGACTCCACCAACTCTAGCAATTAGCCTAGAGTTACGGTAACTAATAAGGAGACCATACTATGTTGAAATCTAATATTATCGGAATCGATCTAGCTAAAAATATTCTTCAAATTTGCCAAATCAGTAAACATGGTGAATTAATTAGTAATAAATCGGTGAATCGACAAAAGTTAAAAGAGCTATTGGCTAGAGTAAAACCAGCCGTTGTTGCTATCGAAGGCTGTGGTAGTAGCCATTACTGGGGAAGATATGCAGAGCAATTTGGTCATGATGTTCGTATTATCAGCCCTAAAAAAGTGAAAGGATTCCTCGAAGGTCATAAAACTGATGCTAATGATGCATTGGCCATTGCGAACGCATCATTACAAATAGGGATAAAATTCAGTAAGCCTAAAAATGAAGAACAACAATCTCTGCAAACGTTAGAAACGAGTCGTCTTTATTTTTCAAGGAATATTACTTCATTAGGGAACCATATTCGTGCAATGTTATATGAGTATGGGGTTACAAGTACTCAAGGTTTGTTAGGGCTAAGAACCGCAGTACAAAAAACACTAGATGAACCAGCCCTAATTCCAGCATGCTTAATCACTACTTTGCATCAGCTGTGGGAACAATATCTCAATCTAAAAATCGAATTTGCCAAGTTAGAAAAAGTAAAAAATGCATTAGTTCGACAATTAACACCCTCTAAAAACCTTATGGCATTAGAAGGAGTAGCAGAAGTTTGTTCAAGTATGCTTTATTCGACTATAGGTGATGGAAAGCAATTTAAAAATGGTCGACAAGCAGCTGCCTTTGTTGGTGTTACGCCGAAGCAACATAGCTCCGGTGGTAAAACGGTGATGACAGGCATTATTAAACATGGTGGTGTTAAAGAGTTAAGGTGCGCGTTATACCAAGGTGCACTTGCCTATATTTCCAGGTTGCCGGATGAACTGAAAACAGTGAAACAAGCCTGGCTGATTCAGCTGAGAGAGCGATTAGGTATCAAGAGAACCTGCATCGCGTTAGCAAATAAAACGGTCAGAACGGCTTGGGCAATGTTAAGATATGAAACAAAATATCAGCAACAATTATTAGTAATCGAATAGGTAAATATAAAAAAAATTTAATCAGAAAACCAAAAATAAAATGAATAACTTTACCCAATTTTACAACAATGATGCAGCATAAACGGTAAGACCAACCTATTAAAACCTGTCTAGGGCGGAAGTCATAACAGACTGTCAAAGCGAAGAGGATAATAGGTGCGCAAACATCTAAGGCTAGAGGGTAGCCCCCTCAATAAAAAGCCGTATATACGCACGCATCTTAAATGTTTATGTCAATTTATACTTGTAAAATAGGTGGAGTCCATATACGCCTTAGGAAGCTATACATATGTGGCTAAATACTAAGTAATGCAAAATGAAAGAGCTGACCCTCTTGGTCTTTTAGGTTGCTGGTCGATTTTCTTGCTGAAAAATTGTCTTAACTTTTTCAATGGTAGCCTTTGCCAAGGCAGGATCTACAACCCATCACTTAGCAACGATTTTATTTTTCACTATCCATTTCACTTAAACAAAGTCCCCTCTGTTGAAATTAGCATTTTGAATGGTGTGTAATGTAACGAGGATATATTGCGCTAAATATTAAGATTGCCGTCGGCGATCGACCAAAAAAAAAGGCTCAAAAGAGCCTTTAAAATAAATGACATAATTACTTATATTACTTAATGACTTGCGATGTGTGTTGCTATTACATCCATCAATACAGGAGAAAGGCAATCATAAGGCGCTAATCCTTGTGAAGTTAATTGCTGACGTATTGCATCCATATCTTCAGGCTTAGTACCTGTTTCAATAATTGACGATACAAATGCGGCAAATGTTGGTGCAGACCAGCTTTTTTGCGTAGATAGTTCAGTATGGATAAAATCTAAGCCAAAGAAAGGATGCTCTGTATTGTCAATGCGACCATACATATGTACCCCACAACGCTTACAAGCAAAGCGCTTAATTGTTGCACTGTCATCAATAACAGTGAGCTTTGACTCATTGTTTGTTACTTTAAGGTTATCTTTAGAAATCACAGCAACCTGTGAGAAAAGAGCACCATCTGGTTTCCAACATTTAGAACAACCACAAGCATGGTTATGAGCACTTTGCCCTTTAATTTCAACAATAACTGGCTTTGTGAGGCAATGGCATTTTAATTCACCCCCTTTAAAATTATCTAATGTTGCTTTATATTTACTTATAATTTTATTTATCATCTGATCGAACTCTTAGGGGTTAGGAGTTAGGTTAAGGTTAAGGTTAACTATTATGCTTGTGGTGCAAATTCAGGTGTGGCTTTTCGCTGAGCGATATAAATCACTTCAGCATCACTTTCAGCATCAAAAATAACGACCTATCATTGACTATCAACCTAACTGGGACACTTAACCTTTATCGTATTGCCCTTGAAAACATTCAAACTTATTAGCCTTTTATTAATAACTTCATCATCGCTCTAACTCTAGGCCGGGATGACACATTGGCCATCTTTTGGCCTTAAAGGAATCATGCGCAATAACCCCAGACAAATCTAGAAAAATCCAGACAAACTCATACAAATTTAATATATTATCGCCAAATTAAAGTTGCTATATTTAGCCCGTAGAGGCAGCACAACGCTTATCTATCATTAACGTACTAATTTGTTACTTGGAAATGAGTATGGATCAGCTAACTTGTACTTTATCAAGAATAAATGCAATAACTGGTATTCACTAAATAGGCAAAGATGAAATAGTGAAATACACCAAGCCAACTCGGAAATCGTTATATAACTGATGTTACACAGTCCCCTGATAGAATAGGGCTTACAGCCACATCTAAAAAGAGTAACTTATTGATTTGTAATAATGTAGTGGGTGATGTCAGTTATTTAAATAAACACCTTATTAACGACAATAATGAATAATCACTTAAAAATGAGATTAGATCCCTAGATCAGGAAGAAATTTTGATAAAAAAAATATTTTTTATAATTATCACCGTCAACATCTTGTTGGGTTGTTCGTCATCAGCGGATATGCTTAATAAAACACTTAATGTCGGCACCAATGCCAACTGCGAAAAGAAAAATGGTTATTGGTATAATAATAAATGTTGGGCAAACTATGCTGAGCTTGACGAGAACATTTCAAAAGCAAATATTGATGCTGAAGTTGAAAAACAGCTAATGGCGATTAAAGAGTTTGGTTTAACAATAGATGAAAAAGACTTCAAAATTGATTTCTTTTTTATCGAAACTAATGACGAAGATAATAATGTAGTCATGATTACCTTATTTAAAGATGGGAATAATACAAAAACACTGTTACAAATAGCCGAAATTGAAGATTTGGAAAAAAGTAAATTCACCGCACAAACGATTTTTTTTGACATAAATTTGCTGGAGATTTCTGAAGAAAAAGCATCAAACATGGAGACATATATTGTTGCGAAAGGTATCAGCAACATAGAAGCTATAGAAGGTGACACTGTCGTATTTAACATTGAAGGTACACTATTAACTGAAATCGATGGTAAAGAAAGTGCTTTCTCCATGAAAGTTGGAGAGGTTTTAGCCAGTATCGGCAATACAACATTAGAAGTAAGAGGAACACAAGCTTTTTTGAATGGTACCTTAGGGACTAAAGGATATAGCCAATTTAAAGATTTAATTAAAAACAATCCAGAAGTTGACACTATCGTCTTACAAAATGTACCCGGCTCTATCAATGATGCTGTTAACATGCATACCGGTCGCATTATTAGAGAGGCTGGGTTGAATACCAAGGTACTTGCCAACAGTGAAATATCATCAGGCGGTGTTGATTTATTTTGCGCAGGAAAAGAACGTATAGTTAACAAAGGAGCACGTTTAGGTATACACGCATGGGCCGGAGGAGGAATATCCGCCGACAATTTAGCCAAAGATCACCCTGCTCATCAATATCAAATAGCCTATTTCACCATGTGTTTGGGCAAGGAGAAAGGTCCTGCATTTTATTTTAGAACACTCGAGGCTTCATCGGCACAAGGTATGCATTGGATGAGTGATAAAGAAATAGAGCAGTGGAACCTCTCGACTCAATTTTTAAATAAATAACCTGTTGCTCATGTTATACCGGTTACATTAAGGTTGTGGTCTAAATTTCGCGCAGGAAAAACAGCTTAATTCTAGGCATAAATTTACGTAAACGGTTGTTCTCTTTACGAAATTTACAAAGCAGAAGTGAGTCGTGTTAACCAGTAAAATAGATCAGCTATTTACTGTGATTAATGGTATTAAATATTCAGAAAACATAGAATAGAACTTATATTACTTCAAGCCTTGGGTTGCTGTGGCTTAGATCTGTAAGTTTCTAATTCGCAATGAGAGCGTTTTTAGCATAGCTTTCTATGGCACAAAGGCGCATAGATGCTCAAACTATTACGATCCAAGTAGAACGACGATGACTTGAAAACAAAAAAAGTGGGTAGATGAATAATTAAGTGGAATTATTTTGTGATGTCGATAATAAGTGAGACTAAAACCAAAGGAACCATAAAATGAATGTTGATATAAGCTCAATGGGTGTACCACAACAGAAGATAAATCAGGGAAATGTGCAAATTAAGTCCTCCCCCGAAACCGAAGAACGGCTAACGAAGACTGAAGCTGGCAAAGAAAACGATAGTGGCCAAGGGGATAAAGTCAGCCTCTCTATTGAAGGCAGGCAAAAGCAAGCGGATGAAGTCAGTGGGGGCGGAGGCAGCCCAGCCGATGCGGTCATTGCCAGAATCAAAGAGCAGATAGAAAAAATAAAAGAACAGCTTGAAGCGTTGCAGGGCGATAAAAGTCCGGAAGCAGAGGAAAAACGAAAAATGCTTAGAGAACAATTAAGCGTCCTCAACGCATCTCTGTTTGATGCGATAGATAAAAAAACCAAAGCAGCGCAGAAAACTTAATCCGTGGCTGAACAACACCAAAATAAGGCTGTGAGTGTATAACTTAGGCTCAGTTCCTGAATTGCAGTGGGCGACTTATGCAAAACTACCGATTGAACATATCAGAGTAGCGTTATCGCATACTCGTCATTATCAAGGAGATACTAGCGATTATGATAAACAAAATGGCATTGAAGTGATCATTCGATGAAATTAGCAATGTAAATCAGTTAAATGAGCAACAAAAACAACCATTTTTAGCCATTGCCGATAAATGCCCGGTTCATAGAAACATTGCATAATAAGGTTACAACAATCAATGAACTGATCGACGAGGATTATTGATCTATGCTATTGGCAATCCCTGGAACTTACTTTTAGGCTTAAATAAAGTGAAAGTGAAACCTGTCATCAATCTATAATCACAAGTGACCACGCAACCCCGATGGACAATATCCTTTGGGGCTCAGCCTAAAAATTTATCTTTCCATTTCACTCATCAACTCATTAGAACAACCATGCCTATCTTACTTTTACCCGATTAATGAGAAGTAAATATATCTTGGATTCAGATCATAAGTGCATAACTTGAATTGGTAGAAAAGACGATCAGCTGAATATATGCTTATCGCTTTTTCTCCGGCAAGAGATGCAACAATGAAAACATATAAACAACTGACCTATGCGCAACGATGCCAGATTTACGCACTAAAGAAAATAGGCATGAGTCAAAATATAATAGCTAAACAATTGAATGTGAGTCAATCGACGCTTAGTAGAGAGTTTGCTCGCAATACAGGCAAGCGAGGTTACCGTATTAATCAAGCTACACACGCTTGTTGATTATAGCCGCTCTCCCGATACCACAAATAGTCCGACTATTGATCCAGTGTTTAACTTGACGCCTATCACGAATGAAGCTGGACAAAAAGATCATGCACAATACTGGAGTAGCACCACTTTAATCAGTTATCCGAGTGATGTAGCGGCTGCTACTTATATTTCTTTTGGGCGAGGAATGGGGTATGACAGAAAATCCAGTGAATGGATTGATGTACATGGTGCGGGTACACAACGTAGCGATCCTAAAGTAGCAAGTGATGAAAATGTTTTTGAATTTGGGCACGGTCCACAGGGTGATACAGTGCGCCGATATAACTACACTCTTTGTGTGACTGACGGTGTGGCAACACCATCTAACGGAGCTAATCCATCAACATTGGTTTTATCTGATGTAGTATTGGAACTTCCGGAGGGTGGTGATATGCCGAGCGGTAATATCCCCACGTTTGATGAAGCAAAGAAAAAATAAGAGTGCAGTCTGTTATGATATGAAAGGTTATTTCAGTGAAGCATTAGATAAAAATGCGGAGTGTATTTTTAACTTCATTGGTTTAGTCCATTATGCTTACTGACCATTTTTATAGGTAATAGAACTGTGTAAAACGTTAAGGAAAGTAGGCAGTGCCTACTTCCCTTTTTATGATATTTGAATATGTCTAGCATTTAAATATTGTTTATATTGAATATGCAGGGCAATCACCACAACACCATCAGAACCTGATCTTTAGTTTTGAATTGCTATTAAATATGCACTTGCCCTATAAAAAATAAGACCGCTATGTATTCCAAAAAACACATTAATAAGTAACAAATATATTAGGCTTACTAACTACTTAGTGGCCAAATATATTTGGCACTGGTTTTATTATTTTTAAGACGTTTTTTTGACTAAAGCGTTTTAGAAGTAATACTCTATTCAATCTAAGTTATATACAAAGTTAATGTCCGCTTTGTCGGAACAGCTGACGTTACATACTTCAAAATAGTACATGCCCCCTATGGCGCTAACGCCCCATACCGAGCTGGAAACTTGTCAATGAGTGGGTAAGATTGCTTAGGCATAACACAAACGAGTGATGAAATATTACGTCACTTTTTAGGGGGTATCCTTGCGGCGTTAGCCATTCAATTTATTTATGAAGGCATCCGTAACGTTTCTATGTAATAGAGAGTGACCCATTGTTAATAAAATAAAAAAGCAAACCTGAGTTCATCGGTTTGCTTTTTTATTACCTGCTATTTAAGCATCTTGTTCACCACCCTGTGAAGCAGCCCAGAGTAATCATTCAGACATTTAAATCATCAATCAAACTAAGCTGTCATGTTTGTGGCTCTGTTGATTAACTTTCTAACCCTACCGTTACCCCTAATAATCGAACTGGTTTATCAGGGGTTTCGACAGCATTTTTTATTATTACCCTTTGTGCCGACTTACACAGATTTAAAAAATCCTCTCTCACTTTGCAATGGGAAATAACAATGCAGATTCAACAATTGCTTTGCATTATAAATTTAGGCCGTTAATAGTCAGCCCTATTCGTCATGAATGTATCACTCTAATGCATCATTATTTAATAAACCTAACTCTTGACGAAGATAAACACTCGCCCCCAATAACCCAGGGTTATTATGGGTAATTAAAAAAGTTGGAATAGATGATAGATACGCCTTAAAACGCCCTTTATCTTCAAAGAAATACCTGAACTCGCTAGATTGAAATAACTCAGCAAAGCGAGGTACGATACCGCCCGCGATGTAAACACCTCCTGTACAAGCAAGGTTTAATGCGAGGTTACCAGCAAAACTGCCCATCACTTGACAAAAAACATCCAGACTTCTCCGTGCCAAATCACAACTGCCGTCTAATGCCGCTTTAGAGACCTCTTTCGGCTGCTCAAATTTAACTTCACGTTTAGATAAAGCACAAAGACTTTGGTATAAATTGACTAAACCCTGCCCGGACAAAATACGCTCTGCAGAAACGTGACCAAATTTCGCTTGTAGTAAACATAAAATATCAGCCTGTTCTGGTGTATTAGCTGCGAAACTTACGTGTCCACCTTCACCATCCAAACTGATCCATTTATCCGCCGATTTAATAATGTGTGAAACACCCAGCCCTGTCCCAGGACCAAAGATAGCCGTTACAGCATTCTCTTTACATTCACCACCACCTACTTGTATTTTTTCTACTGAAGAAAGAAAGGGTACCGCTAATGAAATTGCGGTGTAGTCATTGATGACATATAACGACGCTAATTTTAATCTTTCTTTAAGTGCTTGCTTAGAAAAATCCCAACTTAAATTGGTCATCACAACATGATCATTCTCAACGGGACAAGCAATACCAATACAAAGGTGTTTCACTTCACCTTGTAATATTTCAAAGTATTGAGTCAGTGCAACTTCAAGTGTTATAAATTCGGCACAAGCAAATTCATTTAATTGACTCAACTCCCCCGTTTTAACATCACAAACAGCAAGTCGGATATTTGTACCACCAACATCAGCAACAACAGATAACATTTTTTCTCCTTGGATCATTTATAGTTATACCAAATGTGATCCAGTATTATTTTTTATTAAACATGCGATGAGTTCTAAAATAAAACAGTCCTATTATTAATTTCATGGATACACTCTTTGCAAAGGAATCAATGATTTAATAAAGACTAAGCAACTTCCACTTCAACCAACACCCCAAAATGATCCGACACAATAGGATAAAAATCGTTATTAAAAATCGTCTGATGCTGCTTTACCACAACCAATTGATTACTAAGAATCAAATCAATCCGTAAAGCCTGGCTATTTTGTTGCCAACCATCAATATTTTTAATCACAGTGGCACCAGCATCTTTTGTTTCTGCTATTTCATAACAATCAATTAAACCGCGCTGTAATACATAATCATAACCTTCATCGCGTATATGACTCGGGTTATTGAAATCACCCAATAGAAAGCTCAACCCTGTTGATAATGTCGCCGTGATACGTTTGATATGATCCTCAAATGGGCTCTCTGAGTCATTCCACCAGCCGCAATGACAATTATAAAAATCGAACTCACCTTGTTGAAAAGCGACTTTAATACGCACTGCTCGTCGATGTTTCCAAAAGTTCACATCATAGTTATCACTTAAGTCAATGACCTCATGTTCAACAATGGGCAATCGTGTCAAAAATGCTAACCCCTCTTGATATACTTCATAACTTTGGTGAACAAAATCCCACGTAAGTTGGTAGTGATGACCGTGTTCTGCCAGTTTTTTCTGTAATAAATAACCATAGTTATCAGCTAACACGGGATGATTACTCAATATGCTGGCATCAACGACCGGACTATCTTGGCATTGATTAACCTCTTGTAATGCAATCACATCGCACCCTTGTTCAATAATGGCTTGCGCTACTATATCCAACTTTTCTAACTGTTTATCTTCTTGCCAACTATGGGTATTTAGCGTCAATAACTTCATTTATTATTCGCTTATTTAATGTACTGAGATAGAAACGCAGCTTCAAGGCTGCGTTTATCGATATTGTTCGCTTGTTGTTCACAACTAATATAGAGAATGAATTACGCAGGTTGCTCTGAAAACTTAGCAAGTAACCTAGATTTAATCACATCCACTCCAGGACCATAAATAGCTTGTACACCCTGTTCTTTAACCACTAATCCAAGTGCTCCCGTGGATTTCCATAACGAGTATTCAGCAACCAATAGCGGATCATTAACCGTAATACGCAAGCGAGTCATACAAGCATCAATCTCAGTAATATTGCCACGCCCCCCTAAATTTTGAATAATAATGTCAAGCTTGTCATCTTGCGACATAGCTTCTGCATTTTCATCTAGATAGTTACCCTTACGCCCTGGTGTTGGTAAATGAAACTTCACAATGAGCAAACGGAACAGCGCATAGTTAACGACAAAGAAAACAATACACACCAACGCGAAACGAATTAAATCACCTCCTATGCCCGCTGAAATCATCATTGGTATACGAGTGAGTAATTCAATCAAACCAAAGGCATGTACTCGTAGATCCATAACATCCACCAATGCAAATGCAATGCCTGTTAACACCGCGTGTGCAACATACAAAACGGGAGCAATGAACATAAACATGAATTCAATAGGTTCAGTCACGCCCGTTAATAACACCGCAAGACCAGCGGATAAAAACATCGGTTTATATTGCTTACGTTTATCATTATCAACACAGTGATACATCGCAAGCCCAATCCCAATCAATGATGACGCTGCTATAATTACCTGCCCCGCTTTAAAACGTGCTGGATGCACAGTATCCAATAAATGCTGGTAAGTTGCCGGATCGGTTAATTTAAGATTATTCAAATCACTTATCCAAGCAAGCCATAATGGATCTTGACCATAAACACTTGAACCCGCACTAGCCCCAGTCAAAAGCTCATAAGAACCACCCAACTCTGTGTAATTCATTGGAATTGTTAAGGTGTGATGTAAACCAAACGGCAGTAATAAACGCTCTAACGTACCATACAAGAAAGGAGCTGTGATGGGCGCACTGTCTTTAGAGGTTGCAATCCATTGACCAAAATCATTGAGTGCACCTTGAATTAAAGGCCATACTATCGATAAACCAAGTGCAATGATCACCGAATAGAAAATAACCATAAAAGGCACAAAACGCTTACCGTTAAAAAATGCTAATGCCTCAGGTAACCGAGAGAAATCATAGTAACGGTTATATAAGTTGGCACCTAAATAGCCGGACATAATGCCGATAAAAACACCCATATTTAGCGCTGGAGCGCCTAAAATATTAGTAAAAAATTGAGAGACAGGCAGCTCAGTTCCAAATAAACTCATCACAATCGCATGAGGATCACTCAGCATATCGTTATTTACGCCCAATATAACCCCGGTGATACGGTTAATTAATATGAAAGCAATGAGCGCAGCAAATGCACCTCCCGCACGCTCTTTTGCCCACGAACCACCAATAGCGACAGCAAATAACAGGTGCAGGTTAACAATAATTCCCCAACCAATATTTTCCATAATATGGCCTAGTGTTTCAATAGCACCGAACCCACCAGCATACATTGCGACGACTTTACCTAATGAAATCATAATACCGGCTGCTGGCATCACCGCGATAACAACGATAAGTGATTTTCCAAATCTTTGCCAAAAATCAAATGATAGTAATTTACTCATAACTAATTCCTTGGTTGAAATGCAGGTAAACGTCATCAACGCCCTGCCATAAATATAATTTAATGTTTTCTTACAAATATATACGCTGCATAAGCGGGGGCTATTTGCGTGGTTATAAAATCCGACCGAATGTGTTCATTATTGATAGTTTGGTTATCAAGCATTAACGCTCCTAATTGTGCAGTGTCGATATTAACGATGCTCTCTTGTGCATTTAAATTGGTAATAATGGTCCATGTCATATCTTGAGCAATGCGTTGATAAGCATAGATATTAGGATCGTCAGGCAGCAACAATTGATAACGACCAACCACCAAACTTTCATTTGATTTACGCAGAGCAATTAACTGCTTATAAAAATTCAAAATCGAGTTTGGATCTTGCTGTTGTTGTTCAACATTGATATCGGTGTAATTTGGATTCACAGCAAACCAAGGCGGCACCTCAGAAAAACCAGCAAAAGCGTGGTCATTCCATTGCATTGGTAAACGACTATGATCACGGGATACTTGATTTAACAACGCCAAGATATTGTCGTCGGTTTGTCCTTGTTGCTTTAACTTTTGAATTAAATTTCTAGCAGACACATCATTAAAGTCGTTAAGAGATGTAAACTGACGATTTACCATGCCGATCTCTTGGCCCTGATAAATAAACGGGGTGCCTTTCATTAAAAAATAACAACTTGCTAAAGCGGTAGCACTACCATACCAATAATCAGGATGAGCAAAGGTATCAATACTACGGGCTTGATCGTGATTCTCTAGATAAAGTGCGTTCCAGCCTTTGCCTTCTAATGCATTTTGCCAATGCGATAAAATTTGTTTAAATCCCACTAAATCAAAACGCTCGCGACTTTGCTCTTCCGACCATAATTTCATGTGTTCAAACTGAAAAATCATATTAAAAACACCGCCTTGATCATGTTCGTTGGCTTCGGCAACCCAAGTTAATGCGTTTTCTGCAGCGACCCCGTTTGCCTCACCAACGGTAACAATATCAAAGGGTGAAAATGCCTGATCTCTTAGCTCATAGAGAGGCTTATCAATACCTTCAACATTCATGTGATAGTCAAATGAAGAAACATAATTTTCACCCTTTGGATTGGGTAAAGAAGGTAAACCTGCTTGTTTCTGAATATGGCTAATAGCATCCACACGGAAACCATCAATACCACGAGCCAACCACCAATGAATCATGTTAAATAATGCTTGTTTAACCTCAGGGTTTTCCCAATTAAGATCGGGCTGCTTTTTAGAAAATAGGTGCAGGTAGTATTGTGCAGTTTTGGCATCATACTCCCATGCACTACCATGAAAAATACTTTCCCAGTTATTGGGATCGCGAGTCGGCTTTTCAGCTGTAGGCTCACAACCATCACGCCAAATATACCAATCACGTTTAGGACTATCTTTACTTTTACGAGATTCAATGAACCATGGATGCTCATCGCTAGTGTGGTTGATCACTAAATCCATAATAATACGAATGCCACGATCATGAGCGGCACTGATTAATCGGTCGACATCCTCAAGGGTTCCAAAGTCAGGATGAATTGCTTGATAGTCACTAATATCGTAACCGTTATCATCATTCGGTGATTCATAAAATGGACAAATCCATAATAAATCAATACCCAAATCAGCAAGGTAATCCAGCTTGGCAATAATCCCCTCAATATCACCAATACCATCTTGGTTTGTATCATAAAAACTACGGGGATAAATTTGGTAAGCAGTCGCTTTTTTCCACCACGCAAGTGGTTTTAAGTGAATATTATTGGTGTGTTTCATCTATTCAATCTTGAATGTGTTATCGTTAACACATATGATGAAATTGAATTTAATTGGATGCAATACGTTTTTAAATAAACTGTGAGCTTTCTCTGATTTTTATATCGAATTGGCCTTCAGCTGAACTGAAATCAAGCTTAATCATTTTTTTAACGGCTTGGTAGCCCACTTGATAATAATTAAAAGCAACGGTACTAAGACTTGGTACTAATAAATCACTGTAGTCATAATCCCCTATGCCTATAATCCATAGGTTATGACCAATTTTTAATTGCTGTTCTTTGGCGCGGCGATATAAACGAATGGCAATATTATCGGTGGCACAAAAATAGACATTATTGGGCTGTAATTGAATTTCTTGGTATTCGATTTTTTGCTCTGAATCAGCCAATGCTTGCAACGAAAAATTCAGCTCTGGTATCGTGTCAGTAATGGTTTCTTGCATCAATTTAGTACGGCTTGATAGCATGCGGTCATCATAAACATAATGTATGGCTTCGAGCGGTGCCTGCTGCTGTTTTAACTGAGTAATGGTTTGTGAGACTAACGCTTTAATCGCGGCTTGTTCAGGGTAATATAAACAGCAATGATGGGGGGTGTTTTTACCAATAAATAACACATTATCTAAGGTTTGATAAAAAGGCTCTTCGACACTGCGCTTTGAAGCAATAATAATAGTGCCCAATGCATTTAAGCCATTAAACTCTCTAACGGCTTGGCATTCTGACTCATGGCTAAACCCTGTGGCATGAAACAGCATTCGGACTTGTGATTCATTCGCCGCAGCCAGTGCCCCTTTAATCACTAAACTCGTTGTATATGATTCAATTCGAGGGGCAACGAAACCAATAATATTAGATTGGCTACGAATTGAGCGAGCAAATATATTAGGGGTATAATGACTTTCTTTGACGATAGCATCAATGTTAAGGCGATTCTCAGCCGAGACATAACCGTCATTAAAGTAACGTGACACGGTCATTGTTGAGATCCCAAGTTTTTTTGAAATCTCCGCCATGGTCATTTTTTTACCCATCACATTTTCTCCATCAATAATATATCTTTACCATATTATCCAATATTTTGGCTGAGAACACAGCAAATAAAAACACTATCTGATGATATACCCATGTTACTTAGACTTAAAAAACAAGTGCATAACTCGGATAGGTAGAAAACGCGATTAACTGAACATATGATAGTTATTTAATGGTTATACCAATTCCACTAAGTAACTGATCAATCCTACTGCTTAAAACAAGCGATTTCTGCGTTAAAAGTTTTGTAAAGGGAACAACTTATGTGGAGTCCCCTGTGTCAATGATAAAACTAGTAACTAAGAATAAAGCGCTTACTTATGTACGAGCTCTCATTGAGTAGCTAACTCAGGCTCTCTGATATTTACGCGCACAAGTAATCACATCTATTAAGGAAAGATTGGACATAAACTGTATTTAAGAAAAACATGTTAGCAGCTAGCTGAGTCTACTTTAGGACCTTGTACCGTCAAAAAGGCTCGGGTGTCCAGCTCTTTATGTATTGGACTGGTAAAATAAAAGGTCACAGATCTAAAAATAAATGACCTTGCAAATGAATTATTAACCTGTGCAGATAAAGCTCTTTATTCATCTAAAACTCATAGCAAAAACACGATAATTATTGCGAGTTTAACTTAACAATTAAATAATCTATAAACAACCTAATGTTGGGGTTTGGATAGGGATTGTGTTTATAAATTGCATATATATTACCATTAGAGTTTTCATTAAGAAGTGGCTCCCAATCTTTAAGACAGATAACAAGATCTCCACTCTTTACAAAGTCAATAACCATCCAGCTAGCTAGCTGAGCAACACCAAGCCCGTGTAAAGCAGCCTCCAATAATGGCGTTCCCCCCTTTGACTTTAAATTCCCATTGACGGGTACTTTTACATTGCGATTAGCATTTTTAAAATACCAATAAGTTCTTTGTCGTTGTTGATTTAACAATAAGCAATTATGAAATGATAGATCTTGAGGTTGATCTATATTATCGTGTTTTGACAAGTAATCAGGGGATGCACAAATATGCGTATGGTTAGACAGTAACTTTCGAGATTTTAAACTAGAGTCTTCAGGAATACCTATACGAATAGCTAAATCAATATTCTCGCCCCCAAGATCAACTATCTTATTGTCTAATTCTATTTCAATATTGATATTAGGGTATCGATCTAAAAACTCAGGTATTAAAGGACAAATATTTAATCGACCAAAACTTTCAAATGTAGATATTCTTAAGTTACCTTTAGGCTCCATACTTTGATTAGACAGAGACATTAGCAAATGATCACTGTCAGAAACCAACTTATTCGAACCATTTAAGAATATAGCCCCTTTGTCGGTTAACAAAAGCTGCCTAGTGCTTCGTTTTAATAATGTAACGCCTAATTCATCCTCAAGTTTATCAATACACCGAGTTACCGATGATGGAGCCATATTTAATACTTTAGCCGCCTTAGAGAAACTCCCCAACTCAACCACTTTTATAAAAACACGAGTCAACTTTAGCATTTCAACCTTTGCGTTATGTGCAAAACTATTCGTTATATAGTACGGGTTCTATCTTTTTACGCAATAAGTAGAATGTATTTTTCCAAACATACTAGAGAGAACAATATGCCAAGAATACCTTATGAAAACGTACCAAAACCCTTAATGAATTGCATGATAAAAACAGAGCAATACCTCACTAGCTTAAATATTATTGAAAAATCATTTATGGAAATACTGCAATATTACGTATCAACATTAAATAAATGCGCTTACTGTACTGAGATGCACTTTAAAGAGGCATTTGCTGCAGGGGAGACTGAGCTTCGTATTTATTCTTCATTAACATGGCGGGATGTTGATTTTTATAGTGATACGGAGAAATCACTACTAGCATGGGTTGAATCTGTCAGCTTGCTCAACGATGAAGAAAATAAAAATAGACAACAAAAGTTTGACAAACTTAGCCAATATTTTAAGCAAGATGAAATAGCTAATTTAACACTAGCGATAATGCAAATTAACTCTTGGAATCGTTTAGTGAAATCTTTTGGTTTTGAAGCTGGAGCATATCAAGTTGGGCAGCATTAGCCGATAGGCTTATGGTAGCTGAAATTTTTAGCTACCTATACATAACGGTATTCTTTGCTCGAATTTTCCGTGAATCGGCAGAATAATTAGGTATTAACATCAGGAATACGGACTTATTTCGACTCTGTACATAAACATATAAAAATCCGTCTAAGAAATGACTTATTGACAAGATTATATAATATTTCTAACTCACTTTGTGCCCCATTGCGAGTTAGAAACTACAAACTAGCGACCAACATCATTTTGCCACCACAAACGGGCCTAGAGCAGGTAACATAAAATATAATCGTCATTTATTCATTTTTGAATGTAATAACGCGGTATTATATGTACAGCGAGAAACTAGGTTATTAATACAAACCGAGGGTTTATGAACATAATAAAAAAAGCGTGGCAACACTATTGTGACTGGTTAGATGAAATGGGATTAACCCCAGAAAATAAACGTTGCTGTGTACCACTTGATGAACGCGCGCAAAAAGCACTTCGGGCCGAGCAGCAACCTGACACTCCAACAGAGAATAAAAAAAGCAGATAAACTTAGTGATTATTCTGACTTATTTAGCATAACGTTAGCCTTTTTGCTAAGGCCAATGCACGCCTTTGCGAGCGAGCATTAAGTGTAAAATGAAAGCAAGGTTTTGCCCTGCTGGTAGTAACGCCCTCTAAGCAAGTTAAGCAAATTAGACAACCTATGCAACTTGTAACTTAAATAACTTAAGCAACTTAAGCACCTATGTAACTTGCAGCTGGCAACTTAAACAACCTATCAATTGATGACTAATATGACTTAGCCGCTACAATCAAGCCTTCCTTGGCTTTATAGATTAGCTACTTTTGATAAAACGAATAATCGCTATAACCGACTTCTGTACCGCCATACATAGTAGCTGCATCGGCTTTATTGAGTGGCCAATTATTTGCGATACGCTCTGGCAAATCTGGGTTAGCAATAAACGGGCGACCAAATGCAAATAAGTCACCATAACCTTTAGCAAGTACGTTTACCGCTTTTTCAATCGTGTATTTACCAGCGTATATAATGCGTCCTGAAAACTCTGCTCTTACTGCTTCATAAAATGCTTGTGGTAAATCGGGGGCGTTTTCCCAATCTGCCTCAGCAATGGATAAATAAGCAATGCCCGCTTGCTCAAGCAATTTAACGGCTTGTATATAAGTATCATGAGGGTTTGACTCAACGAGCCCTAAATAAACGCGCTCCTCATCTGTGCTTTCAAATAAAGGAGCAAAACGTACACCTAAACGATTAGCGCCAACAACCTCACTTACTGCTTCAACAATCTCTTTTAAAAAGCGTAAACGATTAGCAAGCGTACCACCATATTGATCGTCACGTTTATTTGTATGCTCTGAAATAAACTGATTGACTAAATAACCATTAGCGCAATGTAACTCTACACCATCAAAGCCTGCTTCAAGTGCATTACGTGCAGCTTGCGCATACATGTTTACTAGTTCGCCAACCTCGGCTGTTGTTAGTGCACGAGGTTCACTTGGCTCTGCCAATGCACCTTGACCAGGACCCGTTTCAATAAATACACTGACGTTGTCAGCCACAAGATCTGAAGGGCCAACAGGTTTCTCTGAATTAGGTTGTAGCGTGGTGTGTGAGACACGACCTACATGCCAAAGCTGAGCAAAAATAATGCCGCCTTTATCATGTACGGCTTTTGTTACTTTCTTCCATCCTTGTACTTGTTCTGCACTATGAATACCAGGAGTCCAAGCATAACCTTGGCCACGAGGTTCTATTTGTGTGCCTTCGGTCACCATAAATCCAGCCGATGCGCGCTGTGCATAATACTCTGCCATTAATTGATTAGGGATATTGCCAGGTTGTGTACTTCGAGAACGAGTAAGCGGCGGCATCACTATACGATTTTTAAGCGTAAAAGGACCAAGCTCAATTGATGAAAATAAAGGGTCGGTATTAACTAATTCTGATTTCATTTTAAATTCTCTTATAAAGCAAACAAAGGCTTAAATAGTGGTTAAGCAAGATTGGCAGCATAGAGATTTAACGATACAATTTGAAACAACACTTTTTTGTACAGCATACAACTATGAATGGTATTAATCGACTCGATATAAAACAGTTAAGGGTACTCAGTAGCTTATTAGAGCTGCAAAACCTGTCGCAAGTAGCGCGAAAAATGGGCTTAACCCAACAAGCTATTAGTGAGCAATTACGAAAGCTACGAGATTTATTTGAAGACCCTTTGTTTATTCGTCAGGGCAATAGCATGGTTGCGACTCCTAAAGCACAAGGGCTTAGAGATCCTGTTAATCAAATTTTAAAGCAATTAACATCTTTATTAGAGCCCGAGCAGTTTAGCCCGCAAACCTACAAAGGTGTGTTCACCATAAGCGCAACCGATTACGCCACGCAGGCTTTACTGCCGCAGTTATTTAATATTACCCGTCGCGAAGCCCCCGGTTTAAAGTTAATAGTGCGCGATTTTGCTTCCGATAATGTTAATCAGCTGATCACGGCAGGCGAGCTTGATTTGCTGATTAGCTTTCCGGAATTCATCCCAGACAATCTTGCTTATGTCACTTTATTTGAAGAGCAGCATTTATGTATTACCGGTATAGACAACAATATTTACACCGAGCCATTAAGCTTGGCGCAATTTGCACAGCATGCACAATTGGTGGTATCGCCTTCAAGAGCTAATTTACGAGGGTCACATGATCAATGGTTTGAAAGCCAAGGGCTAAAACGCAATATTGTTATGTCGGTACCAAGTTTTTCAGCAGTGCCAGATATCCTTCATACTACCGATATGTTGGCGTTTTACCCTGCTAGGTTATTACCAAACAGCAAAGTTAAACAATTAAAAATAGCAGCACAGCCTCCTACATTTAAAGTAATAGCGGCATGGCACCTACGCACTAACAACAGCCCAATTCATAAATGGTTGATAGCGCAATTACAAAACTTATAACAATTAACCTTAAGCCAATATTAAAGTGATTTTTTAACCTATTTAGTGCCCTTTTGCCATTAGAAAATAAGGCACTAAATATCCCACTAAGACTGTTAGTGGAGTAATAATAGACGCTGTCTAATGATTAACTCCCCTTTCACTTTTAAAATATCAAACCTGACCGGTCACTTTATCAAACTGTAACTCACACAACTTTTTATATAATGCGGAACTGTTTAATAACGAATGGTGATCGCCAGTGTCAACAATCCTGCCTTTATCCATGACTACAATTAAATCCGCATCTATCACCGTGGATAAACGATGTGCAATAATAAGTGTGGTTCTATTTTCCATTAAATCATTCAGTGCGGCTTGTACATGGCTTTCACTTTGCGCATCTAAAGAGCTAGTCGCTTCATCTAGCAATAATACATTAGGATCTTTTAAAATAGCGCGTGCTAAGGCAATTCGCTGTTTTTGTCCGCCGGACAAACGCACACCTTGTTCACCTAAAAAACTGCCATAACCCTGTGGCAATTGATTAATAAACTCATCGGCATGGGCACGTTTTGCGGCATCGATGACTTCAGCATCTGTTGCCTGTGGATTACCGTAACGTATGTTGTGCCATACATCGGAGCTAAATAATATTGGCTGCTGCGGCACCATTCCCATCGCATCACGTAAATCTGTTAATCGAAGTTGGGTAATATCAGTTTCATTAAACTTTATTTGACCTTGCTGCGGGTCATAAAATCGTTGTAACAGTTCAAATAGGGTTGTTTTACCTGCGCCAGAGGGCCCTACTAAAGCGACCGTTTTTCCCGTTGCAATGACTAAGTTAATATCATGTAATGCGGGCGAATCTGGCCGAGAAGGATAAGAAAAGTTGACCTGTTCAAAACTGATAGCAGATGATGCTTGTACTTTTATGGTGCTAGGTTGGCTTGGTTGTTTTATATCGCTCTCTACTTTTAATAAATCGAGCAAACGTGTTGCTGACCCCGCTGCACGTTGAAGTTCACCATAAACCTCTGCAATTGTCGCCACCGACATCGCCACCATTATCGCGTAAAAAACAAATGCTCCTAATTCACCACCCGTCATCTTGCCTGATAACACGTCCATACCTCCAACCCACAACATAGCGCTAATGGTTGCAAAGGTTAGAAAGATGACAATGGCAATCAAAATAGAACGTTGTTTTACCCTGTTCTTTGCGACAATAAAGGCTTTCTCAACTTCATGGCCAAAAGCAACCTGCTCTCTGGCTTCATGCGTATAACTTTGTACGACTTTAATATTTTGAATTATTTCGCCAGCATACGTACCAATATCTGCAATCGCCCCCTGCGAACTTTCCGCTAACGATCTCACTTTTCGGCCGTAAACTATCATCGGGATTAAAATAAAAGGAACAGCCACCACAACCACTAAAGACAGTTTTAAGTTGGTGACAAATAACATCACCAAACCGCCAATCAATAATAATAAACTACGTAACGACATAGAAAATGAAGAGCCGATTATTGACTGTAATAATGCGGTGTCCGTTGTTAAGCGAGACATTAATTCGCCGCTTCTATTTTCTTCAAAATAACTGGGATGCAAAGTAACGATGCGGGCAAAAACAGCCTTTCTAATGTCAGCACTGACTCGTTCACCTAACCATGACATTAAATAAAAACGACTAAAAGTACCGACCGCCAATAAACTAATCAAAAAAACCAAGCCTAAAATCGCCTCTTGTAACTGTTGCTCTGAGCCGGCAATAAAACCATTATCAATGACAAATTTTACTGCTTGTCCTAACGACAAATTAACAGCAGCGGTCACCAATAAAGCAAACAATGCCAGTGCGAGCATTAATTTATAAGGTTTTATAAAAGAAAATATAGGTAATAAGCTATTAAAAGCTTTAAGCTTTTCTTTGGGATTTAAGGTGTCATCAACAGCAGTATTATCTACAGAGGTATTATTCACAATTTACTCAATATGTTAGGAAGTGATGCCAATATACATCAGTAAGAATTTTATAGGTGAAGACTAAAAGTTGGCGACTTAAAACTTCATGGTGCCAAAGTACAAATAATTCAACCATATGAAAGGATAAACAAGAAACATTACAATAATCAATATGTAATGTTTCCCTGATTATGGCTACTAATTTGAATTTAGATGGTTCATTTTTCTACTTCGCTTCGAGCACTATTATGAGTTAAAAGGTTGTAATTATTGAATAGATAAAACAAAGAACGCCCCCCAACTCTTAAGTTATTTATATACATATAATTGCTTTATTTCACCTTTAGCAGATACAAAAAAGCTCACCGAAGTGAGCTATTAAATTCTTGTTACGAATCATTCTGGATAGCAGAAATTGTTTAATTACTAAAAATTGGGCCATTTCTACCGACCCAAGTTACTTAGAGACAACTTATTGAGATACTGTTTTTTGTAATTCGATAATAGATAAGCGATCTTTGAATAACGAAATAGCTAGTGATACTACCATCAACGCCATAATAATAGAGAATGGGACGGCAGCGATGATCACAGCAGACTTAATTGCTCCTAAACCACCAGAAATCAGCAATACACCTATTACAGCTGAAAACATTACTCCCCAAATTACAATGTGTGTTTTACTTTTATTAGGCATCACTCCAACAGAGTTAATTGTATTCACGCACAATATAGCTGAGTCAGCTGATGTTACCAAAAAGGTTGTTAACAGTATTAAAATCAACGAAGTCATTATCGGATAAATGGTGTCAGATACCAGTAACTTCAACATCATAAACAATTGAGCTTCTTGACCAGCACTACTAATGCTTCCATCGGCTACGCCGGTAAGTTCCAAGTTAATAGCAGTGCTACCTAATACTGCAAACCATACACAAGCTACAAGAGTAGGGATCAACATTGCTCCTAAAATAAACTCTCTAATAGTTCTTCCTTTTGATATACGTGCTAAGAATAAACCTACAAAAGGAGCAAAACCTATCCACCAAGCCCATATAAAGATCGTCCACCAACCAGACTGCCAAGCATTAAGTCCTTTCATAGGTTCGACCTCAGAAGGCGCCCAATAAGTAAATAATAACGAAGGCAAGTCAAGAGCATAAGCAACTAAACCTTGAGTCAAAGAAGTGAAAGACAAAACTGTTGCACCAAAGATTATAAAGAAAGTAATTAATGCCGCTGACAACCACATATTGATGTTTGACAACCATTTAATTCCTCTCCCTACTCCTGAAGCTGCAGACACTATAGATAATGACATAACGATACACAGTGCAAAAAGCATTCCCTGAGTCGAAGGTGATTTATCGGCATTTAATAACCAATTCCAACCAAATACTTCATAGATGCCGGATGCATATTGGCTTACTCCAAAACCTACTGTCACAGCAACACCTAATACGGTAGCAATAACCGCAAATATATCAACGGCATGCCCGACAGCCCCTTCAAGCTTACGACCAAATAACGGTATCAACGCTGAGCGTATCGTTAAAGGAAAGCCTTTGTTGTAACTAAAATAAGCAAGACATACACCAATAATTGCATAACAGCCCCAAGCACTCAGCCCCCAATGAAAAAAAGCCCACTTCATCGAAGCAATAATATTGCCAGTGCTACCAGAGGCCGTAAAACCTTGGATAGTGTCAGGATTATTTGCAAAGTGATATAAAGGTTCTGCTGTTGCATACGTCAGCATGCCAATACCAATACCAGATCCAAACATCATCGATATCCATGAAAATTTAGAAAACTCAGGCTTATCATCTGCTTTACCTAGTTTAATTTTACCTATCGAAGGCGTTACAGCTAAGGCAATACATGCCACAACGAAGAATCCCATTACATAAATGTACCAAGCCCCCAAATAAGTAAATGACCAAGCTTTAATACCACTTAATGTGTATGCAGCCTCATCGGAATATACGGCGGCCCACAATACTAAAGCTATAATTAGTACCTTAGCACCGACAGTTACTATTTGATTAAATCCTTGATAAAAACCTTGTTGAGATTTCTCGACATTAAGATCAGTTATTTCTTGCTTTATATTCATTACGACTCCCTTCTATATTGACTCTAAAAATCATTGATTTTTAGGCATATTTAAAGCCTTAAATAGTACTCTAACGCTCTTATTTTAGGCTTATGATGATGTGGTGGTTTAAATTAGTAGGGTACGCCGAGCACAGTTTTATGCTGCAAGGTTGAACCTTGCATACAATATAAATACTGCAACAAGGCCTACGCTTTTAAACGAGTATGTGATAAAAATTTATGGTTGCTACCTAATAACAAAGGGGTTACTCATCGGTTCTGACGAGGTATTAATCCAAGTCGTTTTTGTTCTGATGTAATCAAGTACAGCTTGAACACCAGCTTCACGTCCGTAACCCGATTGATTAATTCCACCAAAAGGAGCAATGGGAGAAGTCACTCGGTAGGTATTAACCCAACAGATGCCTGACTTAATTTTGCTTGAAACACGGTGAGCTCTAGCGATATTTTGAGTAAAAACTCCCGAACCTAATCCGTAAACACTATCATTTGCCATTGCAATTGCTTCTTCTTCGGTATCAAAGACAACAATTGACATAACCGGTCCAAACATTTCGACTTTAAGTGTTTCAATTTGGTCGTTTGGACATTCAACCATAGTAGGTTGAAAATAATGTTCAGAACCATATTCAGGAACACGTTTACCTCCGAAACGGATACTCGCGCCCTGTTCTACAGCTTTAGCTAACGTTTTTTCGATACATTCTACTTGTGCTAAGGTACATAAAGGGCCTATGTGAGTCTCATTTGACTGAGGATCACCTATTACTATGTTTTTAGCTTTATCTGTAATTTTCTGAATAAGCTCTTCTAAAACTGAGCGTTGAATAAAGGCGCGAGAACCAGCGACACAAGATTGGCCAGAAGCACCAAAATTTCCAGCGATCAAACCATTCGCAGCACTTTCAAGATCCGCATCTTCGAATACAATAATAGGTGACTTCCCGCCAAGTTCTAATGATGTAACAGCGAAATTTTCTGCAGTATTACGAATGACATGCTTAGCCGCCTCAGGTCCACCTGTAAAGGCAAGGCGATCAATATCAGCATGTGAAGTTAATGGAATAGCACAATTAGCAACATCCCCTGTAATGATGGAAACGACTCCATCAGGAAAGCCAGCTTCTTGAATCAACTTACCCAGCTCAAACATAGGTGCCGGCGCTAACTCAGAGGCTTTAAGTACTACGGTACAACCGGCCGCTAAAGCAGGCCCCAGTTTAGAGGCTGTCAAGAACATCTGTGCATTCCAAGGTACAACAGCTGCAACTACCCCGATTGGAACGGGAGTTGTAAATACATGCATATCGGGCTTATCGATTGGTAATGTAGTTCCTTCAATCTTATCTGCCAAACCTGCATAATAGCGATAATAACTAGCAACATACTTAGATTGGCTAGTAGTTTCAGCGGCTAATTTTCCGCTGTCAGTCGTTTCAATTTCACCTAACCTTTGTGAATTATTCTCTACTAATTCTGCTAATCGGTACAGTAAGGCGCCACGTTGAGTCGCATTCATATTAGCCCAGGCGCCACTATTTAGGTTTCGTCTTGCAGCTTTCACTGCACGATCGACATCTTCTTTACTCGCACAAGCAAATGTAGCCCATTGTTCGCCGTTAGCAGGGTTAAAACTTTGCATTACTTGGCTATCAGAACCTTCAGTCCAAGTACCATCAATCAATAATTGATAATGAGGAAAATTGTTTTTTATCATTTTATTGCTCCATATAACTTAGTTAAATGCCGGCATTACTTCGTCGATAAAACGTGCCAAAGAAACTTCTTTTTGCTCTCGGCTCATTCCAGAGTCCGTCCAGTAAGAAAATTCGTCATAACCTAAATCCTGATAATGTTTAAGGCGATCGATGACCTGTTTCGAAGTACCAATCATTAAGTCTTTACGTATTTTTTCTTCACTATAAAAAGGGTGCGTATTTATCTCTTCAGGACTAAGACGTTTGATTAACCCCTGATCAATTGGACGTTCATTTTTAAACCATGCGCCAAAGTAACAATAAAACTCATTTAACTGTTTAGCTGCTTGCGCCAATTCAGCTTCATCTTTACCTATATAAGCATGTTGTAATATCATAATTTTGGGGCGTTTTTTGTGCATTTCACATGCTTGGTTAAACTTTTCAATCAAGCCTTCCACTTCATCTAGTCCCTGCCATAAGGGAGTAACTTGCACATTGCAATCGTTCTCGACAGCAAACTCATGACTATTGATATCCCTGGCTGCCACCCAAATTGGTGGCCCTTTTTCTGTTAAAGGTTTAGGTGCAGAAGAAGTTTTAGGAAAACTATAATGCTTACTATTCTGAGTATGGTTACCTTTCCACAAACCTTTAATTGCAGGAATCACTTCGCGTAGTCGCTCTCCAGCTTCCCATGCATCCATTCCACCAGCCATCATGCGCTCGTATTCAAAGGAATATGCACCACGTGCAATACCGAGCTCTAAACGACCATCGGTGAGAATGTCAGTCATCGCAGCTTCACCAGCTAATTTAATCGGATTCCAAAATGGCGCGACTATCGTTCCGGTACCCAATCGAACATTTTTAGTTCTATGCGCTAGATCGACTAGGTTTAAAAATGGATTTGGTGCAATGGTAAAGTCCATACCGTGGTGTTCACCAGTCCAAATTGTGTTCATTCCGCCTTTGTCGGCCATATCACAAAGCGACAAAAATTCTTGATAAAGTTCGCTCTGAGTTTGCTCGTCATCGACTCTTTCCATGTGAGCAAAAAGTGAAAATTTCATACTGTTCTCCTGATATTATTAATTAGTTAATGAATGTCACCACTTTCTTGATCGCCCACATACAACCGAAATGCCCCATTTTTCTTTTCAAATATAAAACGTTGCATCATGCTATGAATATCAGGAGAGACAAATTTAAGATCATCGATCTGATCGATTTCTATATATTCACCAAGACCAACCGTATCTTCAGTATTCGCATTAACACGATAAAAACTGGTAAACTTTTTATCTGCTAAGTTTTCATAAACTGAATAAACAGAAGCTACTTCACAATCCATTCCTTTAGCTTCGAGGTATTGACGTATGCTTTCTTTCGAACCTCGCTCATCACTAATTTCTACTTCAGGCAATCGATACCCTTTATCTGTTTGCTGTAATAAAATTTTATTCTCAAATTCTATAAGGCTACCGACTACGCCACTTAATGAATGCGTCAATTCTTCAGCTCGATGCTCCATACCGAGACTGAAATAACCACCTTTGGCATAACCTAACCCCAGTTTTTCATTTGTATCAAAATCGATAACTTCACCAACTAATAAAATATGATCGCCCGCTGGAATATTGCTGAATGTAGTACAGGAAAAATGAGCAACAGCGCCTTCGATAATCGGACAACCATGAGCATCACTGTACCAAGTAATATCGGCAAAACGGTCACCTTTGCCACCAGCAAAAGTATTTGAAACATCTTGCTGATCTTCCGCAAGAATATTCACAACAAAATGATTACAATTATTAAAAACATCAAAACTAGATAGTTTATTTGATGGGCATACTAATAACAGCGGTGGTTCAACTGAGACAGAAGTAAATGAATTTGCAGTAAATCCAACTTTCTCTCCAGTTTCGCTTATCGCAGTCACCACCGTCACTCCAGTCATAAAAGAGCCAAAAGCATTACGCAGTTCGCGCGGGTCAATTACAGTCATGTTGTGTTTCCTTATTTTTTACATTTTGAACAAATTTAACCAATACTAGGTTCAGTTCTTCTGGATGAGTCAGCTGCAACATGTGCCCCGAGTGAGGGATAACCACATAGCTGCCATTAGGGCAAATAGATGCCATTTGTTGTGACATTTCTGCTGAAGAGTTATGATCATTATCACCAGTAATAAAAGTAACTGGGACCTTAATCTCAGATAAGGCATCATCAGCAGGAGCATCATTCTCACTAAAAATATAATAAGCTCGGGCATATCCTTCAGCAGGTGCTATTGCTAACCAACTCTGACAAAGCTCAGACATCTTTTTTTCAAAACTTGAACCATTCTGATTAAACCAACGCTTAATTGGTGCTTCAACTCTGTCTAATTCAGGATGATGAATCATTGCCCATGCTCGTTGCTGTACCGCATTAGTTGCTTTATCGCTACGACGATATACCGCATTCAGTGCACAGACACCCGCACATAGAGCGCTATATCGGACTGCAAAATTCAACGCAATCATAGAGCCCATTGAGTGGCCAAATATAATAACCGGCGCCTTTATCACTGCTTTTACCCAATCGGCAATCGTATCAACATAATCTACTAAGTTTGCTTTATCATTTGCCAGTAACTCACTCTCACCATGCCCAGGCATATCAATGGCGTATACTGTATTTGTTTTAGTTAACTCAGAAATTTGTTGTAACCATGCTTCTGCTCGTAAACCCACTCCGTGTATTAATACGATAGGCTCACCCGAGCCAGATTTACTGTAAGCAATACCATTGGCTGCTTTATACCGCTGCAGGATTTTCGACGTCATGACCCAGCTCCTTTAACTCTTGATATCTATCGCCAATCCTATGATGTGGTCTTCCACCAGTAGCACCACCTAATATGATCACTACTTCATCAGGTCCAGGTGCATCAGAAATATTAAATTGCAAAGTTAGATAATGAGAACGGCGACCGCCATCATTCTTATCCATCATTGGTACCATGATGGTCGCGTTAGCTGGGCCACGGGTATTTGTGAATGAGAGAAAAGACTTAGCTTCTACTGCTTCACGAAAAGGATTACCAAAATGTAACGTGTGAATAAGTGCAGAAGCGTGTTCAATTTCTCCATTCATTCCAACAACAGCAGCTTTTCCGAAAGCTTCTATGTTCGTAGCACCACCAGCCATAGCACTGATTTTTTCCGTCAATAAATTTCCCAATATTGGACCAAAAGACAATATTTCAGGGCGTAGATTTTCAACAAATCTCCCTGCCCAAGGGTTTTTTACTACCGCAGCGACGGCGAACATTCGAACTGGCGTTTCAACTTCTTTAAAGCCTTCGATATACACTTCTTCTTCAAAACTCACTATTTTTCTAATTTCTGGTTTCATAGATAACTCTCTTTTTTTAAATGACCCGACTCTTTGTAGGATGGTATACAATCATACGAAATAAGGCGGATCAATTTAAATTTATTAAAGATATAAATAATGTAGAGCTCATCATAAAATCAAAATTTATCATTGTATTATGGTATACAGTCATATAACGTTCTTAATTAAAGAATCTTTGGTATACTTCTGTAGGTATTCTTATGCTTCTCTCTCAGAGCCGGCATATTCCAACAAAATCTTATGGAGCCGTTAAACAGATGCTAAAAGTAGAAAGACCAAAAACACTAAAATTTAATGCTTTAGAATCTCTTCGTGACGCTATAACAAGTGACACACTAAAACCGGGTGAGCGCCTTGTAGAGCGAAGCTTGTGTGACAGTATGGGTGTCAGTCGAACAGTAGTTCGAGAATGTATTCGTCACTTAGAAAGTGAACGTTTAATCGTCGGAGTACCTAATGCAGGTTTTATGGTAGCCACTATAACGAAAGAAGAAGTGAAAGAGATTTATGAAATTCGTATCATGCTTGAATGTGCTGCCATTTATAGTTGTGCACTAAATGCAGATAGTAAAACCATAAAGAAATTGCGTTCACTATGTCAAAAGCTTACAAAAAATTTACAAAAAGGTGATGTGCTACAAGCATTAAAATTAACGACTGAATTCTATAAAATCATTTTCAATACTGGTGGTAAAAATGTCTCATGGGACTTGGTAGAACGATTGAATGGTCGTATTTCTAGGTTAAGAGCTTTAACACTTAGCTCAGCAGGAAGACAATCTAAAGGCCCAGAGAATTTAGCTAATATTCTTGAAGCCATTGAACAAAAAGATGCTGAACGCGCTAAAAAAATTAGTGCTCAGCATTTAACCGAAGCCGCTGAAATAGCTTATAAACTGATATAGGAAAGCACGATGGATAAAGAATTATTTGAATTAGGCTTACGTAAAAGAAAAGAAACTTTAGGTGATGAATATGTCACCGCTAATCTAGCTAAAGCTGATTCGTTCAACCTCCCCTTTCAAGAAGCGATGACTGAATGGTGTTGGGGGTTTGGTTGGGGTGATGAAACCATTAATGCCAAAACTCGATCATTAATGAACCTCACCATGATTGCAGCCCTTGGTAAAATGCATGAATGGGAATTACATCTTCGCGGTGCTATTACAAACGGCGTAACAGTAGATGAAATTCGCTCGACCATCCATGCTATATCAATCTATTGTGGTGTCCCACAAGGTGTTGAATGCTTCAGAATTGCTAGAGTTGTGCTAGAAGAACTTGAACTCATCTAGCCACAATAATTATTTAGCTATTCAAAATACACAATCAAGTTAAACGTAATATTCTCAGCCATAAATATAATCTAAAAATAGAGTTAGTAATTAATAACAATACTAGCTCTATCTCTTAACGTAGTTATAAATGCCTTATTCCAAGGTACTAGAATCTATTCCATTATTTTTTAAAACATAGAGTAAATATATGTCAATTTCAAACTTAAAAAATACTTCTTTATTAAAAACAAAGTCTTATATCAATGGCCAATGGTTAGATGCAGATTCAGGTCAAACCTTTGATGTAATCGACCCAGCCAATGGTGAAGTTATTGCATCTGTCGCAGACCTTGGAGTAGGTGAAACCCATCGCGCTATTCAAGCAGCTGAAAAAGCGATGCAACCTTGGAAAAAGTTAACCGCAAAAGAACGCTCAAATATACTTCGTAAATGGTACGATTTAATCATGCTTAACCAAGATGATCTAGCCATTATAATGACAGCGGAACAAGGAAAAGTATTAGCAGAATCTAAAGGTGAAGTTGGTTACGGTGCTTCATTTGTAGAATGGTTTGCCGAAGAAGCAAAACGTGTTTATGGTGATGTAATACCTAGCACAACAATTGATCGCCGCTCTATTGCTATAAAACAAGCGATTGGTGTTGTGGCGGCAGTGACTCCATGGAACTTCCCTAATGCAATGATTACGCGCAAAGCAGCCCCCGCTTTAGCCGTTGGCTGTGCTATTGTTCTTAAACCAGCATCTGAAACACCACTTTCTGCTTTAGCTTTGGCTGAACTTGCTGATCAAGCAGGTATTCCAGCGGGACTGTTCAATGTTGTAGTTGGTACTAATGCTGTTGATATAGGTAAGGAATTAACATCTAATCCTTTAGTTAAAAAGTTTACATTTACTGGTTCAACCCCTATCGGAAAATTATTGATCCAACAATGTTCAAACACTGTTAAGCGCACTTCAATGGAATTAGGGGGTAATGCACCTGTAATAGTATTTGCAGATGCAGATTTAGATAAAGCGGTAAGTGGTGCACTTATAGCCAAATTTCGTAATGCAGGTCAAACTTGTATTTGTGCCAACAGAATTATTGTTGAAGATAGCATTTACGATGAATTCATTGAAAAATTTACCGCTCAGGTAAAACAATTTACTTTAGGTAATGGTTTTGATGAGAACACTACAATAGGGCCTTTGATAACGAGTAAAGCTACCAAAAATATCCAAGCTCTTGTAAACGATGCAAAAGAAAAAGGAGCAAAAGTCTTAACTGGTGGAAATATAGATACCTTAGGTGATAATTTTTATCAGCCAACCGTAATCGTTAATCTCAATAACGAGATGCGTATCGCTCGTGAAGAAATTTTTGGTCCCGTCGCTACTATTTTCAAGTTCAGCACTGAACAAGAAGCTATAACGATGGCGAACGATACAGAATTTGGCTTAGCCTCTTATATATTTACTAAAGATATGTCTCGAGTTTGGCGTGTATCTGAGGCAGTTGAATATGGCATGGTAGGTGTTAATGAGGTTGCAATTAGCTCAGAAATTATTCCTTTCGGTGGTATAAAAGAATCAGGACAAGGCAGAGAAGGCTCTAAGTATGGTCTTGATGACTATTTAGAGATTAAATATATTTGTCTAGGTGATATTTAATCATATTTATGATGCTTTTTAGTAATTGAAATAAATTAGACTAACGTATAGTTGTCCTTCGGCAGGGGCAACTTACCCCTAGATAATATTTTAGATAACTGATTTACTCGCAATTAAATTATAATTTTATAACTCGACTTAATTAGCTAAACAATTTAATAACTGCAATTTTTTCTCAGCGTACCTACCTTCTATGTCAATTCAGCTATTGTTAAAGTGATTAAACTAAACATACTCTGCCATCATCTAATGAAATCTTGATAGTTAATTATTTATGTAAATTTAAAAACGAATATTTAAGGACGCTTGGATTCAGCTAATAAATGCAATTGCATGTAATGAGAACTAAACCACAGAAATTGTTTAATTCAAGGCGCTTTGCCCGCGACGTTTAGTGTTTATTAAACGAGTGGTAAAGCAACGATGAAGTAGACGATTTATGCAGCCAGAATTACATCATACCGCCCATATATAACTTATAAACTTGTTTTTATTATATTAATCACATGAGTGGTATTAAATACCCCACCTTATACCCCACCAACTCACGACTAAATCTAACCAATTGAATTTTAAAAATTTACTAGTGAATTTAATATTAATAACTCTTTATCAGTTTTTCAAAAAAGTCCTAATTCCTAACTATATTTTTCCAAATAAAGAGTCACTTTGCCACTGAACCGATCACTCGAAGATTAATATCTATGACTCAGCTTGAAGCATTGATATCACCCAACGTTGCAACGCATCTTCACTGTAGCGCGGATGCCAAGCAGCGATAACATCGAATTTATCGGGAGACTCTTCAAGTTTTATTTCAATTAAATCCAATCCTTTAATTGCACGAGAGGGCAAAAAAGCAATAGAGTCCGTTGTTTCAAGGTACATTGGCACAATTGAAAAACAAGGTGCAGAAACCACTACATTTCTTTTAAAACCAAATGTTTTGAACCAATCATCAATAGAGCCTTTAAAGTTAGGCCTTGAAGGAGATGCGATAATGCTTGGATATTGAGCAACCTCAGCTAACGAGGGCTGACTTTGTAAAATAGAAGCGCCCTGTGAAGCGACACAAACATGGTGTTCTTCAAATAATTTTAAAATGGGATAACTATCTGGAATATAATCCGGAAAGGCAATCGCTAAGTTAACGTTGCCACTTTCCATCAATTCATTGAGCTTATCAATTTCAAAATCTCTAACTATCAATTTTAAATTAGGCGCTTGTATCCTTATTATTGAAATCAACTCAGGCAATACTATTTGCTGTGCATAATCGGTTGCAGCAATAACAAATGTCCCTTCTACAGTATTAGGGTCAAAGTGGGTAGGCGATAATAAAGCATTAAAATCATTAAGTAGTTTATCAACACTAACAGATAGCGTTTGTGCAAAGGGGGTAGCAATAAATCCACTGGTTTTTCGAAGAAACAATCTATCTTCAAAAACATCACGTAATTTTTTTAAATGCTCGCTCACGGCTTGCTGTGTAAGCCCCAATTGAGCTGCTGCTTTCGATGCGCTTTGCTCACGAATTATTGCTTGAAACACACGTAGCTGCTTAATATCTAATCTATCTAATTTACTCAAATTTATCTCTCTCTTATTATGTTATTTATAACATAATACTTAACCATTAATACCTGTAACACTAACAAAAAAGGTTTGTTTTTAATTGTTTAATTTTTTGCTTAATATCATCCCATCAAAATAAATCAACGGAGAAGAAAATGAAAACAGTAATTTTAATTGGTGTACTAGGCAAAATGGGTCAAGCCGCGTTAACTGGTTTAGGCAATCATAATGTGATTACAGCAGGTCGCTCTGGCGATGTTGACCACATTGTAGATATAACGAATGAACAATCAATTAGAGCGCTTTATGAAAAAGTAGGTGCTTTTGACGCGGTTGTTAATACTGTTGGCTTTTGTGAATATGCTAATTTCACAGAGATGACTGAGGCACAATGGATGACCACTGTGATGAGTAAAATGATGGGCCAAATTAACTTAGTACGTATTGGACAAGAATACATCTCAGATGCAGGCTCATTTACTTTAATTAGTGGTATTTTAAATAAAAAACCTATCCCTTACGCTATTGCAGATGCAACAACGAGTGGTGCAATCGATACCTTCGTTAAATGTGTTTCTTTAGAAATGCCAAGAAATATGCGTATCAATGTAGTCAATCCAACTGTGTTAGTTGAAGCATGGGATGTCTACGGAGAAATGATGCCTGGCTTTGAACCCGTACCAGGGAAGTTAGTTGGTAAAGCGTTTGAGCGATCAGTTGATGGTTTCATTAATGGTGAAGTCATTGTTGTTGATGCTTAAATAAGTTAAAAGCGATCCATTTGGGTCGCTTTTTATTATAAATCATCACGTTATCCTCAGCTTTTTATGTTATCGAGGAATGGTATATTTGGGTATGCTTTAATAGGACTTAGTCAAAATATCCTAACTTATTTTATGCTCCTTTCCACCTAGAGTACTACAACTATAGGAAGCTAACTCTCAAATGCCTCAATAGCATATTTCAAGGGGTGAATTTATGTTGGGACGAAAGGTATTACCTCATTTCCTCGACACTATGCATCAACCAACTTAATTTCACATTTTAGTTTCATTGTTTTGAAAAACACTTATATTTTCTTGGACAAAAGCCATAAATGTATTAATTTTGGCCGAAGAATAAATGAGTTGTGGATGCAATATATAAATACTTTGTCCTTGAATGTATTGATCGGTTAATACCTGTTGTAACTTACCTTGATGCAACTCCTTAGTGACATAATAATCTGCAATGCGAATAATACCCTTTCCTTGTATAGCCGTTTGCTTTAACAAATTATTATCATTAATTGATAACCAGCCTTTAGTAGCAATATCACCTGACTTCAACGGCCAAAAAGGTTGCTCTAACGTAGTCAAACATTGGTGTTCAGTGAGTTGCTTAACCGATTCTGGAAAGCCGTGTTTAGAGAGATAAGTAGGAGAGGCGCACAAACAATGTTGATAGGAGAATAACTCTTTTGCGACCATATTTAGTGGGGGGTGAAGTGTTGCACGAAAGGCTAGGTCATAATCATCTTGATTCAAATCATAATTGGTATAACTGGAATCAATTTCGAAGGTAACTGCGGGGTGGCGTTTCTGGAAATCATAACAGATGCTTAACAAAAAACATTCTGTAAACATTTTAGGGGCCGTTATTTTTATGACGCCCTCAAGTGCGCTATGTTCATGATAAATATTACGCTCTAAATTCAACATAGCGGCTTTAATTTCTTTACCCTGCATCAACACTTTTTCACCTTGAGGGGTTAAGCGTACACTTCGGGTTGTCCTTATTAATAGAGGACATTTAAATTCTTTTTCTAGTTTTTTTATTTGATCTGATAAATATCCAGTTGAAATAGATAGATTTTCAGCAGCTTTGGTAAAGCTAAGTTGCTGAGCAATTTCGACAAATAACATTAAGCATTCTATTTTTTTGTGCTGTTGCATTGCCTTTCCTTTATATCGATTAAAAATAGACACTGAGATAACTTATTATCCATTACAACGCATAATAGTGTTAATTGTTTTTTATAACGAATAATCATTTCGTTTTTCAGTGCTTATTATTTTATTTTTATGTATTAAAATAAACCCTATTAAACATATTGATAAGCAACAACAAGAGAGTGAAAAATGAGTGAACTTGCTAATACAAAAAAAATGAAACCGTTAAATAAATATCTTAGCGATGTCGGTGATCTTGCTTTTGGTTGCATGGGATTAGGGGGTGGATGGGATCAAAATCCTGTCGCTGACAATGAGATAAAACAAGCTCACCAAGTTATCGATACTGCTCTTGAATCAGGCATTAATCTTTTTGACCATGCAGATATTTATACTTTCGGGAAAGCAGAGAAAGCGTTTGGTCATGTGTTAGCAGAGCGTCCTGAATTACGTCAAAAAATGTATATACAATCAAAATGCGGCATTCGCTTTTCGGATGAAAGTGGACCAAAGCGTTACGATTTTTCAAAACAATGGATAAATTCATCGGTCGATAATATTTTGTCGCGTTTAAACACGGAATACCTGGATATTTTAATGCTGCATCGTCCCGATCCTCTGATGGAGTTAAATGAAGTTGCTAATACGCTTTTGGCACTAAAAAATAGCGGTAAAGTACGTCATTTTGGTGTTTCAAATATGCAGCATCAACAAATAGCTTATTTACAATCAGCCTTAGATGCACCATTAGTTAACAATCAAATAGAGATAAGTTTAGCAAAATTAGATTGGTTAGAAAGTGGTGTGCTAGTGGGCAACTCGCAAGGAAATAATATTAATTTTGCAGCGGGTACGTTGGAATATTGCCAAACCAATAATGTACAAATTCAAGCATGGGGCTGCTTATCACAAGGCCTATTCTCTGGGCGAAATATTGATGATCAACCTGCCCATATTAAAGCGACTACTGGGTTGGTTTTTCAATTGGCTGGCAAATACCAAGTGTCAACAGAAGCGATTGTTTTAGCGTGGTTAATGCGTCATCCCGTGAAAGTGCAGCCAGTCATTGGTACGACTAACTTAGATCGTATTAAAGCATGTGCCCAAGCCAGCAATATTCAATTATCACGCAGTGATTGGTATGCATTGTATGAATCAGCTCGCGGCGAAGAGTTACCTTAAATTGAGAATAAGTTTGGCCCAAACGGTACTTAATGTAATTAATGAAACGGCTACAGTATTTAACACTTTTTACGAATAATAATTATTAAAGAGAGTCTCATATGCAAAAAAGAAATTTTGGACTAACAGGGTTTGATGTACCAGCCATTGGTTATGGTGCAGGTACAGTCGGTGATAGCCGATTAGAAGAAAAACAAGCAGAGAGAATTCTTAATCAGGTGTTGGATCTGGGGATCGGTTTTATTGATACGGCTAAAGGCTATGGTTTATCTGAACAACGAATTGGCCAATATATTAGTCATCGTCGAGATGAGTTTAAATTATCAACCAAAGTGGGTTATGGCGTTGAAGGGCATCAAGACTGGACCTATGACTGTATTATTACAGGTGTAGAACAAGCGCTTACAACCATGAAAACTGACTTCCTTGATGTCGTTCATTTACACTCTTGCCCTACTTCAGTATTGCAAGATGGCCAAGTAATCGATGCGCTTGATCAAGCCAAACAGCAAGGAAAGATTAAAGCTATTGCCTACTCTGGAGAAAACAAGGATTTACAATACGCAGTATCAAGTAATCGATTCGACAGTATTATGGCGTCATTGAATTTTTGTGACCAACGCATTATTCATAATCAACTGCCAGAAGCAAAACAGCAAGGCTTAGGTATGATTGCCAAACGCCCCATCGCTAATGCGCCTTGGCGTTTCGATAGTCAGCCAAACGATGACTACGCAGAAGAATATTGGCTACGCCGTAGGAAAATGGCTTTAGAGTTTGGTATGTCCGAATTAGAACTCGCCCTGCGATTTACGGTATTTACCTACGGAGTAGATACCGCTATTGTTGGCAGTGTCAATATCGCACATTTACAAAAAAACATTGAAATAATCAAAGCAGGCCCGTTATCTCAAGAGATCGTCCAATATATATACGCCCGTTTTAGGGAATGTGATGATCACTGGATAGGTCAAATTTAAGGTGAATGATAACGATTAGAAATCAATTAAAATAGAAGATAATAAACAAGGTTAAGTTTACAACAAAGCCAAAAATTGATAGACCAGATATTGCAGAGCAGTAAACTGCACAGATTGCTATTAGTAATGCTAACGGTGAATTAATCTGCTTTGTCCGTATAGATAATTGTAGCTTGCAAGCTGATGTGTTGCCTAAAAAATAAAGATTATGCTTACGCAAGAGACCTTAGACTTACAGCCTTGAGTAAAAGAAACAGCTAATAAAAAAGCCTGAATATTGCTATTCAGGCTTTTTTTAACTACTTAAAGTAATCTGTATAGGGTTAGAAAACCGCTACATCATTCCACCCATGCCGCCCATGTCAGGCATAGGTGCAGCTGGTGCATCTACTGGTAGGTCTGTGATCATACATTCAGTGGTGATCATTAAGCCAGCCACAGACGCTGCGAATTGTAGTGCGCTACGAGTTACTTTAGTTGGGTCAAGAATACCCATCTCTAACATATCGCCGTATTCACCCGTTGTTGCATTGTAACCGTAGTTTGCAGTGCCTTTTTGTACATTGCTTGCCACTACTGATGCTTCTTCACCACAGTTAGAAACGATTTGACGTAATGGAGATTCCATCGCACGAAGTGCAACGCGAATACCTACATTTTGGTCGTCGTTGTCGCCTTTAAGATCTTTTAATAGACCAGCAACACGGACTAGTGCAACACCACCACCGGCAACCACACCTTCTTCAACGGCCGCACGTGTCGCATGTAAAGCATCATCAACACGGTCTTTTTTCTCTTTCATTTCAACTTCAGTTGATGCGCCAACTTTAATGACAGCAACACCGCCTGCTAATTTAGCAGAACGCTCTTGAAGTTTTTCTTTATCGTAATCAGATGAAGATGCTTCAATTTGTTGTTTGATTTGGCTAACACGTGCAGAGATAGCTTCTTGCTCGCCTGCACCATCGATGATAGTTGTTTCATCTTTATTGATAACGATACGTTTAGCTTGACCAAGATCTTCAAGTTGTACTTTCTCAAGGTCTAGACCAATCTCTTCAGAGATAACAGTACCCGCTGTTAGGATTGCAATGTCTTGTAGCATTGCTTTACGACGATCGCCGAAACCAGGTGCTTTAACAGCTGCTACTTTGACGATACCACGCATGTTGTTAACAACTAATGTTGCTAGCGCTTCGCCTTCAACGTCTTCAGCAATAATTAATAATGGTTTTGATGCTTTAGCGACTGCTTCTAATGTTGGTAATAATTCACGGATGTTACCGATTTTTTTATCAACGATTAGAATGAATGGGCTGTCTAGCTCAACAGTACCTGCTTCTTGGTTTGTCATGAAGTAAGGAGATAGGTAACCACGATCGAATTGCATACCTTCAACCACTTCTAGCTCAGTTTCTAAGCCTTGGCCTTCTTCAACAGTGATAACACCTTCGTTACCTACTTTTTGCATTGCTGTTGCAATGATTTCGCCAATTTCCACATCAGAGTTAGCAGAGATAGTCCCTACTTGTGTAATTGCTTTAGAATCAGAACAAGGTGTAGATAGTTTTTTCAATTCAATAACAGCAGCTTTAACTGTTTGGTCGATACCACGTTTTAGATCCATTGGGTTCATACCCGCTGCAACCGCTTTTAGGCCTTCAGTGATGATTGATTGTGCTAGTACTGTTGCTGTTGTTGTTCCGTCACCGGCTGCATCATTAGTTTGAGAAGCAACTTCTTTAACCATTTGTGCGCCCATGTTTTCAAACTTGTCAGAAAGTTCGATCTCTTTAGCAACAGTCACACCATCTTTAGTGATTTGAGGAGCACCAAAGCTTTTGTCGATAACAACGTTACGTCCTTTAGGACCTAGTGTTACACGTACTGCATTGGCTAAAATGTTTACGCCATCTAGCATTTTGATTCGAGCATCGTTACCAAATTTTACTTCTTTAGCAGACATTATATTTTCCTTTTACTTTTCTTTAATTTTTGTTTTCACAACAAGAGAATAAACAGCAATCGTTAGCAATTATTCAACAATCGCTAAAATGTCATTTTCACTTAAGATCAGAACTTCTTCACCTTCAATTTTTTCTGTTTTCAAACCGTAGCCTTCACTGAAAATAACAGTATCACCTACTTTTACATCTAATGGTCTTACTTCACCATTTTCCAAAATACGGCCTTTACCCACGGCGATAACTTCACCACGAGTTGATTTTTCAGCAGCGCTACCAGTTAAAACGATACCACCAGCAGATTTAGTTTCTTTCTCAGTACGCTTTAAAATAACGCGATCATGTAGAGGACGAATAGACATTATGACTTCCTTTGATAGTTAACAGATATAGTTGTTGTATTAGTTGTTTAAACTGATGGGGCCAAAAAAATATGATTCAAGGTGATTGATAAAAAAATTGCTAAAAAAATTCGTTTCAGGCATAAAAAAACCAGCTTAGTGAAGCTGGTCTTGTTTTAGAGATAAACAATTGTATTGAAAATTAAACGGCAATCGTTTTCGGTTGAGAAAGCTCTAAAACCATTTTGTTTATTTCGCTTACTGCGATCATTATTTTTTGCTCTGCAATAAGGTGTTTATAAGCTACAACTTTACCATCTACCACCCTAAAGCGACCTAAGCCAGCAATAAAAATACGTCCATTAAAGAAACCTTTGGCAAATTTTGCAATTTGACGAGGTTGATATTTTTTAAAAACTCTTAACGTGCTAGAACGACTAATTTTCATCGTTATCCCTCTGCTATTTATCACTTTTATAATTCATTATTATTTGCAGTGCATATCCTACTTAAGAATGATGACACTTTTGTTAAAAAAATGTCATTAAAATAATGATATTAAGGCAATATTATTAAAATAGTTTGATCAATCACTAATTAATCTAGTTTTTTATCTTCTTTATGCTCGAATTCACCTTCGATGATTGAATCATCTTGCGCTGTTCTTTGTGTAAAACCTTGGCTAGAAAATCCTCCCATACTTGCTTGAGGAGCAAATTTAACATTGGCTAAGATAACCTTGGCAATGCCTGCTCGAAGGCTTGGCTGTAACAACAACAAGCCACAGATGTCGGTTACAAAACCAGGTGTCACTAATAACACACCAGTAATAATCAACATCATACCTTCAATCAGCTGTTGTCCCGGCATTTCACCAGCAGCCATCCGTTGTTGTAACTTTTGAACTAATTGTAGGCCTTGACTTCGCACTAACGCAGAGCCAATTAACGCGGTTAATATCACTAAGGAAATAGTAGGCCAGGCACCTAAAAAACCACCCACTTTAACTAGAACAAATATTTCTAGTAAAGACACACCCGTAAAGATTAAAAATAATCGTGCAAACATAGAGACCTCAATTAACAAAGTGAATACCTAAATATAATGGGGGTTATTTTGCTAATATCAACCTATTGGATAATAAAAGGCGCGAAAAGTTCAATGCAGCTACTTATTTTGAGAAGATAAATCAGCATTTTTTAAAACCTAACAAACACCACTACCGCTACTGATAATGATGTTTGAATTAGTTTAAAGTAGATTTTTTAATGCGTTGTAGAGCGGTGGTTCTACGCTTAATCACTATGTTCAATACTATTGTCTTGATCACAGTTCCATCGTTTTAATAAAAGGAATACCGGTAATAAGATAACGGCCATCCACAGAAAAAGCGTGCTTTCTTGTGGTGCGTAGATCCACCCAGAAATAAACGTTAATAACGCCATCACTAACCCCAAAGCAACACTGGCATATAAAGTTTGATAACCGACCATTAGATGCTCTGGTTGTTTAGCGATAAAACGCATGGCCGCTAAATGCGCTAATGCAAATGTGAAAGCGTGGAATGTTTGTACCAACAATAACCAAACAAGATCGGTTGTTTGCGCTAATACGGCCCACCTTATTAACCCTGCCACGACGGCTAACAAACACATTTGTTTAATAGACCAATGATGGAACCATTTATCGTTAAAGCGCATCAGTAATACTTCAGCAAAAACCCCAATCCCCCATAACAAAGCAATATTAAACTCAGAGATGTTCATTGAATTCCAATATAGCGCACTAAAAGAGTAATAAGCGGCATGGCTCCCCTGGATCAGCCCCATCACTAATATAAAATAAATAACCGTTGGCTGCTTTAATAATGACAATAAGTTATGGTGTTTATTTTTAGGCGGCAAGCTTTGTTGTTGTAATTGTGGATCAAGTTTTATCAGCGTCAGGCAATAATTAAAGAAAATGGCAATAATAATTAACCATAGAATACTTTCATGTCCAAACTCACCGATCGTCCAACCTACAAAAGTTGAGCCAACAATAAAGCTGACGGATCCCCATAACCGAATCTTGCCGTAATTAATTTGGATTTGCTTTACTAACCGAGTACCAATGATGTCACCAATAGGGACCATCGGCGCCATTAAAAAGTTTAGTAATAAGGTTGCCGCCGCCAACGCATACCAGCCTTGAAAATACACGATTAATAATAAACAGATGAGGATAGTAAAGGTTAGATAACAGGCCATACGTATTGGCCCATTCGCAGTTTTTAATCGAGGTAATAAACCAATATTACTAACAAAACGTAATACCAAGCCTAATGAAAATAAGGTACCGATTTGTTCTGGGCTCACTCCTTTTTCAGCTAACCAGATCCCCCAGAAAGGTAAAAATATTCCCCATATAAAAAAGAAACAAACAAAATAAGAGGTTATCCAAGACTTAGCAGCTATATTCAAAAGTAATACTTCCTATGGGTGTTTTTGTAGTATTTTATATTGCATATTGGTGAAAGAGCATGCTCAAAAAACACTATTGTATCGTTTTTTTATATTTAGCTGGTATAAAAAAATCAACTTAGGTTTATTTAACGTTATCAATGAAACTCGGGGTTACGGACTTGTATCTGTGTGGTTATTTGATGGGTATATTCGCTGTTGCTTTTTAACTGTGCTTTTACTGTCACTTCAACATTACGCATTGTTGCTAGACCATTTGAAGCAATGCTTTCCACAAAACGTAACTCTGTCACCTTTAGAAATTTAGGATCCGTTAAATTGACCCAACTACCACTACTATAACAATTGATAGCCTGCGAGTTCAAAGCTCTTCCAAACTGTACACTATGCGATGTTGATGAATAACGAAAAGCCATAAAATGAGACGGTGAAGCTGTAATCGCATGATTATAGTTATAAGCATAAACAATACAGTGTTGTGCGCCGTTATTAATACTATCGACAACTTTATTATTGGCTAGACCGACCATGAAATCACTACCACCGAATCCAGCTCGACGAATATCATTTTCCATTATCCCTACAAGTGATTGTATATCTGCATGGAAACGAGAGAGCTTCATCCCTTTATAACCAGCACTGACATTGGTAACGTATAAACTTATAATCATCGCTAATAGTAAAGAACCTAGTAGTAATGAAATCAGCATTTCAATAAGGCTAAAGCCAGACTTTAATGATATTGGCACTAACATTTTTTATGCCCAAGTTGAGCTTGGGCTGGCGCACAGACTCTTAAACGCATCGCGCTTTGTATGATTGATAAAGAATGTTGCTCGCTATTGGTAATTGTAACCGTGCCAGTTTCTACTGAAAAACGTAATGCTCCATAGGATGCCTGCGTCCCTGTAAAAGTTAATGTTGAACTATCAATAAAAATAGTTTTTCCATCGGCAAGATCTTGTACTTTTTCAACACCATCTAATTGGCACGAATTAGTACTAAAACAATCACATTGATTGGTATCACTGATCCCCATCTTCCAGATGTTACCTTGTTGACAAAAATTAACGTAAATTTTTTGATTCCGTTTGATTGCTTCTACTTTTGCAAGTTGTAACGTGTAATAAACTTCTGACGTGCGGCTAAGCAAGGTTTGATTTGCCAGAATCCCTTGGTATGAAGCCGTGGATATTGAAATAATAACGCCCAAAATAGCAAGCGTAATGATTAACTCAATAAAGGTAAAACCGTGATCATGGAAGTGAGTCATTGCCCCTCCTAATATTTTACAGTTTATGGTTTGAGGTTAAATATTGTATTGTAGTGATTTTTAGCACTGTGCTTTTGAATCGCAAAAATATAGCTGAAGCATCAAACAACAATCTATTCAGCGTAGAACAAAAAAATCAATTTAGCGTGATTATCAGTAAGCAGTTATGTTGATTTTTTTAAAGATGGGTAATCAAGTTTACAAGGAGGAGTAGCTTAATTTATAACGTAGAAAAATATAAATGATTGTTCTCTTTAGCAAATTAATAACAAATAAAAAGCAAATACGGCCAACTTAAAAGGAATGAAACAATTAATAAAAGTGCAATATATCTGTCATAAAAATGCCATCTCATCAGCTTATTGTATTCAGGCACACACACTTGGACAGTAAAGTTAAGGGGATAACATGCAACAGATTCAATTAAATGATAGTGATATCAAAATTAACAACCTATTCCACACTCCCGTTAAACGTAAACCTAAACCTCGTAAGTGGCGAGAAATTGAAAATGCCAAGGCACAGTTGATGCTTGCTAAAGAGTTACGAGAGATTGATCCTTCATTTAGTTTTTCTCAATCAGAGTTAATATAGCCCGCCACTAGGTAAGAAATAAAATTTATCTTCGGATATAAAAAACGCATCCTTTGGATGCGTTTTTTATTAGCTTTTCAATTAAACTATTTCAATTAAACTATCGATTTCAAATATTAAGATTGAAAAAGAGCTTCAATAGATAAGCCTTGTTTTGATAATACTTCACGCAGTGCTTTTAATGCTTCTACTTGAATTTGACGGACACGTTCGCGTGTTAAACCAATCTCTTTCCCCACATTTTCTAATGTCGCCGCTTCGTACCCTAATAAACCAAAGCGCCTTGCTAATACTTCTCGTTGCTTCGCGTTTAAATCCTCTAACCAATCCACTATACGTAATTTCATATCATTAGTTTGTAATGTATTTTCAGGGGTTGTCTCATTACTGTCTGGAATGATATCTAATAATTCTTTGTCAGAACTATGACCAAGCGGAGTGTCCACTGAACTTATACGCTCATTCAGCTTTAAGATTTTTGACACCTCCTTTGCTGATACATCCAACTCTTTAGCAATGTCCTCCGGTGTTGGCTCATGTGTTAATTTATGTGCTAATTCTCGTGCAGTACGTAAATACACATTCAATTTTTTAACAATATGAATAGGCAAACGTATCGTACGAGTTTGGTTCATAATGGCGCGCTCAATGGTTTGACGTATCCACCATGTTGCGTAAGTAGAAAAACGAAAACCTTTTTCTGCATCAAACTTTTCAACCGCTCGGATAAGCCCTAAATTACCTTCTTCCACTAAATCTAATAATGATAAACCACGATTATTATAGCGACGTGAGATTTTAACAACGAGACGCAAATTACTCTCAATCATACGTTTACGAGACACTTCATCGCCGCGATGAGAACGGCGTGAATAATAAACTTCTTCTTGGGCTGTTAGCAACGGAGAGTAGCCAATTTCACCCAAATACAACTGAGTGGCATCCATAACCTTAAATTCACTGCTTGTTGCATAACGTTCAGGTTCTACAGGCGCATCAGCCTCAGCTTTTTCAATATCTAATCCATTATCTATTTCAAGATCGTCGACGATTGGCTGATTATATTTGTCTAAATCCGTGTTCTCTGAATTAACTGAAGTTGTTCCTACCATGGTTGCACTCCCTTTTTCCTGCTTCAATTTGATGAACTATTACTTTTTAATTGGACCATTTTGATATTCCTAAATTATTTCAATCATTAACTGCTTACTAAAAACTTGATCGCGTTATTAATGTTTAGGTAAGTAACGGAGGGGATCAACAGACTTACCACGATAGCGAATATCAAAATGCAATCGTACGGTATCTGTATCACTATCCCCCATCACAGCTATCTTTTGGCCCATTTCAACTTGTTCATTCTCTTTTATTATTAGTTGGTCATTATGTGCATAAGCACTTAAATAGTCATAATTATGCTTAATAATGATTAGTTTTCCATACCCTCTTAAACCGCTACCTGCATAGACAACTTTTCCTTTTGCCGCTGCATATATTGGTGTTCCTCGAACGTTAGAAATGGAGATACCCTTCATTCCTTGCGGGGAGTTAGCAAAGGTTTTTGTTAACTTCCCCTTAGTTGGCCACTGCCAATTCGCCACTTTATTATTTGAATCTTGGTGATTGTTTGCTTTCTTTTTAATCACTTTTTCATCAACAACATTAGCAGAATATGCTTTCGATGATTTTTTAACAACCCCTATTTTATTGTTTTGTTTGCAGGTTTGAACTGTGCAACTTTCAGTGCTATTTTTTGCCTTATTTGACGAAGAAACCACCACTTTAGAGGTACTTGCGCGTAAATTTAGGACCTGTCCTTTTCTAATAATATAAGGTTTTTTTAAGTGATTACGTTTGATTAACGTACTCACTGCCATACCCGCACGCCAGGCAATGGAATAAAGCGTATCGCCCTGTTGAACAACATACTTTTTTTGCCCTGGCTTAATACTTTTACCACTTGCAATATAAGTGCCACTACCTTTGTTAAGCGCACCTTTATTTGATTTCACATCATAAATCGGTGCTCTACCTCCCGGAGAAGAGCATGAAAACAAAAAAAACAATGTAGTAAATAATATAATTTTCACAATAAAATTAATGCTTTAAAGTAAAGTATAAAATAGCAACAGCAACAATTGTCAACCAACCTAACGCATCGATATATTTACTCAACTTAGCTTCCATTTTTTCACCACCCAATACCATTAAACCTGCGACTAAAAAGAAACGTAACCCGCGGCCAACTAAAGCCGTTAATAAAAATGGCCAGAATGCCATATTCATGACACCTGCAGTAATAGTAAATACTTTAAATGGCACCGGTGTAAAGCTGGCAATAAAAATAACCATCACTCCCCAACTATTAAACCATAATTGTGCTGTTTGCATTTTATCTTGATAACCCATCATTTCTATAAATGGCAACACAACTGGTTCATATAAGGCACTACCAAGGTAATATCCTACTACACCACCTAATACTGAAAACACAGTTGCCCCGAAAGCAAAGCGCCATGCAAGATGACGTTTTGCTAAAGCCATTGGCGCTAACATAATATCAACAGGAATTGGCCAAAAAATCGACTCGATGAATGCGGTTAAGTATAAATAAAAAGGGGCGTATTTATGCTTAGACCAACGCATTACCTTTGTATAAAGTGGGGCAAATATTTTCACAGTATTCTCTTTTATAAATAAAAATAATGGATGACGACTAATTGCCGCCTAACCAATGCAATAAACAATTAATTTTTGACTCGCCGTTAAATCAGATATAAGTAGGATACCAACATATAAACGTCAAACTCAGATACCCTAATCAAACAGTGGTTCTATCCTTAAGATGATTGTTAGGAGCAATCGTCAATACTTGCCCCTCTTCCATAACGCTGTATTGTCGCTATACGAATAACCTAATAACCGAGCCACCAATTCATCATAAGCTTGTATCAATAAGCTCGCGGATCACACTGGTTGCATAACATCCTGCAGGTAAATAGAATTTTATTGTTAACGTTGTTTCATCTAACCATTGATAGCTAAACTGCTCAGGAATCAATAATAACGGTCGACGCTCTTGTTTTAAGCCCTCTTTCGCCAATCCTTTTTGTAAGTCTTCAAATGATGACAGGCACGCTAATTCATACTCCTTTGCATCGTCAGATGAAGTAAGTTCACCCGCTCCCCATAAAGGGGCCGTTAAACAAACTTCGCGTTTAGTTAAACGTAGCAATGTTTGTTCAGATAAATCAGGTAACGGAAAAAAAGATCGATTAGCAACAAACTGTACACAATCACCAAGTAAAGGTTGTACCTGTAAATTATCAGTAATACGCTGTGATATAACGCGATTAAATAAGTAACTTCTCGCTGCACTGAGGTAGATACCACGTTTAAAACGATCTTTTATTTTTCGACCATTAAACATTTGTAATGCGGCATTAACGTTATGCCCATCAAAACCAAAGCGTTGATTACCAAAATAATTGGGCACCCCCTGCGCTACTTGATCTAGTACACTTTCTAGCGTTGCTTTATCTGATATTTCACGTAAAACGATGGCGAAGCGATTACCGGCAAGGCAGCCTGTGCGAAGTTTTTTATTATGGCGAATGACCTTTAAAATACTCACACCAGGTGATTCAAACGTACTGAAGTCAGGAGTCACTTTGCCTGGAATATAAAGTGAAAACCATTGATAGGTTTCAGCTTGACGATCTTTTAACCCTGCATAACTCACATTCTTAGCAGCGATGCCTGCAAATTTAGCCAGCTGTCTCGCTAAATAATCAGTATTTTCACCTACTTTTTTAACCCACAAACAAACATGTTCGCCTTCGCCAGTTAAATCAAAATCTAAATGCTCTTCAACACGAAAGTCTTCACAATGCTGTTTAAATCGACCTGTACTGCTAGGTTTTCCATATAAGTAATTAAAGTCTAATGGATAAACCATTTTTTCAGGTTGTATTTCACTCATTGTGTATCCTTTAACAAAATAACCACAGCATGCGAGGCAATGCCTTCTTTACGACCCATTGGCCCTAATTGCTCAGTGGTGGTTGCTTTAACATTAATGTTACCTAAATCAGTATTGAGCAAACGGGTTAGCTCTACACACATCTGATCAATAAAAGGTGCCATTTTAGGTGCTTGCGCAATAATGGTGATATCTGCATTACCTAAACGATAGCCTTTTTGTTTCACTTTTTGGTACACATCAAGCAACAATTCTCGGCTATCAATACCTTTGAAAGCAGCATCATTGTCAGGAAAGTGCTTTCCAATATCGCCGAGCGCTAATGCACCTAGTATCGCGTCACAAAGCGCATGGATAGCAACATCTCCATCAGAATGAGCAAGTAAACCTTGGCAGTAAGGGATCTTCACGCCAGCAATGGTAATTGGGCCTTCGCCGCCAAACTTATGTACATCGTATCCATGACCAATTCGGATCATATTAATTCCTTAATTGTGGGCGTTAAATTTAGAGAGATAAAATTCAGCAAGTAATAAATCTTCGGGCTGAGTTACTTTTAAGTTATCACTGCGCCCTTCAATGACAGTGACCGCTGCTCCATCTAATTCGATAGCAGACGCTTCATCAGTTATTAAGCGCTGTTCTTGTGTAGACGTTATAGCAGAGATTAATTGCTGATTGTTAAACATTTGTGGAGTGAGTGCATGCCAGAGATTGTTACGGTCGACAGTACGTTCAATATTGTTATGCAGATCGGTTCGTTTCATGGTGTCGCGGACTCTACAACCGAGTATCGCACCAGTTTTATAGGTGTTTGCATGAGCGATCAGCTTATCGATATCTTGTATTTGCAAACAAGGACGAGCTGCATCGTGAACTAAAATATAATCACTATCAGGCAAGACTTTAAGGGCACTCAGCACCGAATCCACACGTTCTTCCCCCCCCTCTACTATCGTTAGTTTAGGGTGATTAGCCAGATCTAATAGGTGAAACCATTGATCATTTTTAGCGATAGACACCACTACTTTATTAATATCAGGGTGGTTAAGAAAAGGGATAATACTATGTTCAATAATCGTTTTATCTAAGAGAGGTAAATACTGTTTAGGGATCTGCGCCCCAACTCGCTTACCAATACCTGCAGCGGGTATCACCGCAGAAAAAGAGAGTTTACTCATTTAATTTTCTTCCTTGGGTACAATGCGGAAAAAGGTCTCGCCTTCTTTGATCAAACCCAGTTCATTTCGTGCGCGCTCTTCGATTGCATCCGTCCCTGTTTTTAAATCGTCAATTTCAGAAAACATCATTTGGTTACGAGTTGTTAACTCAGCATTGCCTGAAATAGCTAATTCAACCTCCTGTGTAAATTCATGATGATCCTGCAGCCCATTTTTACCGAACCATAAATGGTACTGTAATAATGCGAATATAAAAATAAAGATAAACAACAGTAAGCGCATGATTTTATGACTCAGTATTAAAAAGTTAATCATCCCACATTCACCGGAAAATTAAAATCAACCCAAGGCAGCTAAATCGTACTTATTCTCATGATCTCAATATCAAAAATACAGGTTAGCGAATAAAACCACTTTAATAAAAGATTGAGGTGCGTTGTAGGGTTGATGATAGTAAAGCATAAAGCTGAATAAATACGGTAGTTTTAGTCATTGCGAGGTTTGAAACTAAGGTAGAGAGCTAGAGCAAATGGCTGAGGTTAATGGTTAAGGTTAATGGTTAAGGTTAATGACTGGCGTTAATTACTTAGGTTCAATATTGAGGTTAAATGTTAACGGTAAATAAAATGTTCAATAAAACGAAGCTTAACTCAACAAAGACATTAGCCTTTTGATACTCACTGTAAAACCGAATAGTGAATATAAAAGGCCTGACTTAAGCACTCTCCCCCGTGCATATTTCACAGGAAAAATAGAATTTAATCATATTTAAATAGCAAAAATCAATTTTTCCAAAACAGTAATTTACCTTCAAGTTGAGGATAAAACGGATGGATGAATAACTTGTGCGTCATAATTAATGCCACAATAGTTTTAATCACAATCATTTGCTCAATACCTAACAGGTAATAAGCGTAACCACCAACAAAAGCCGATATCCACATGAAAAATTGGAAGATACGCAATTTTTTAACACTCAAGGCAGTCAAAATAATCGCAAAATCAGCCCAAGTAAGTAACAAACCTAATGATGGATTTGCAAGATAATCATTGATAGAAAAATACGTCGCATACAATAAAAAAGCGATCATAATAACAAGAATAAAACGAGTCATCTTACGAGATAGTTCAGTAAAGTCACATAAGTAACGGTATAACGTCACACTACCTACTACCAAATTTAGCAATACTTTAGGCATTACACCGATTAAAATCCCCCAAGACACATCATTAATAACCGAAAGGAACGAAGCAAGACGCACATTTTTCATGCCATTAAAAATCATTAAAACGATGTAAAAAAAGACACTTGTCCAACCAAGTATATCAATGAGAGAAGGCATAGTAGCTCCAATAGGGGGTCAATAAAGGGATTCAATTTCAATAAAGCGCGCATTTTACGCTGAGTTAGCAAAATAAGATATGATTTAGCGCACTCTTAGATACATTTATAAAATGCTATAAGAGCTAAAACCTCGCGTAAGCAAATCTGTAATAGGCTCACAATCATTCAACGCTCTTTCTCCAATTCACCGACCTAAAATCAACCTAGATTGAGATTTTTTACTCTAAAGATTGAAAGTCGAATATTGGCCTTACTGCAGTTAGATAAAAACATTACAAACCTTTAATTTATTTAAGACTAAAATTAAGAGTTGTGCAGATGCGCCTAGAGCCACTTAGTTACGTAAAACATCAGGCAAAAAAAATCCCCAACCTAAGTTGAGGACTTATAAATCAAAGTAGAATATTAGCCTTAACCGAAGTTAAGCAATAATATTACTGAC